>NZ_JBHXTL010000082.1:0-46204 GCF_042677365.1 Kitasatospora sp. NPDC127116 | reverse complement strand
GGGGGGGGGCCGGGCGCCGGCCCCCCGGCGGCCCCCCTCACCCCCGCGGTCCCGCGGGCCCCGCGGACCGCACACCCGTCGGGGTGTGCGGAGTCCGGGGGCGCACCGTCCCTGGGCGCTCCCGGAGTCAGGGGTGGGCGTCAGAGCGGACGGGCCGCCAGTTCGCGGGCGGCGCGGGCGCAGTCGCGCGCGATCCGGTCCTCGTCGACGGTGGCCAGGCGCCCCTTCTCGACCACCGCGTTGCCGTTGACGAAGAGCACCGACAGCGGCGGGAGCGCCCCGAAGGTGAGCGCGGCGACCGGGTCGGCGATGGACGAGTGCATGATCCCGTCGATCTTCCACAGCGCCAGGTCGGCGAGCTTGCCGGGCTCGATCGAGCCGATCTCGTGCTGTCGGCCGAGCACCCGGGCGCCGCCCATGGTGCCCAGGCGCAGCGCCTGCCGCCCGGTCAGTGCGGTGGGGGAGCCGTGCAGGCGGTTGATCAGCAGCGCGTTGCGCAGCTCCGTGCCCAGCTCGCCGGATTCGTTGGAGGCGGTGCCGTCGACGCCGAGCCCGACCGGGACGCCGGCCCGGAGCATGTCGGGCACCCGGGCGATGCCGGCCGCCAGGCGGGCGTTGGAGGACGGGCAGTGGGCGACGCCGGTGCCGGTCTCGGCGAACTTGGCGATGTCGGAGTCGTTCATGTGCACGCAGTGCGCCATCCAGACGTCCTCGCCGAGCCAGCCCACCGACTCGAAGTAGTCGGTCGGCCCCATGCCGAACAGCTCCTTGCAGAACTGTTCCTCCTCGGCCGTCTCCGAGCCGTGGGTGTGCAGCCGGACGCCCTTTCGGCGGGCGAGTTCGGCGGACCGGCGGAGCAGGTCGGTGGAGACGGAGAAGGGGGAGCAGGGCGCGATGGCGATGTGCAGCATCGAGCCGAAGGAGGGGTCGTGGTACCGGTCCACGGCGGCCTCGGAGGCGGTCAGGATGTCGTCCAGTTCCTCGACCGCGTGGTCCGGCGGCAGCCCGCCGTCCTTCTGGGAGCGGTCCATCGAGCCGCGCAGCGCGGTGAAGCGCAGGCCGAGTTCCCGGACGGCCTCGATGGAGGCGCCGAGGACGTCGCCGCCACCCTTCGGGAAGACGTAGTGGTGGTCGGAGGCCGTGGTGCAGCCGGACTTGAGCAGTGCGGCGGCGGAGCCCTGGGCGGCGGCGTGCACGAGCTTCTCGTCGATCCGGGCCCAGGTCGGGTAGAGGGCGACCAGCCAGTCGAACAGGATGTGGTCCTGGGCCAGGCCGCGGGTGATCCACTGGTAGAAGTGGTGGTGGGTGTTGACCAGGCCGGGGGTGATCAGGTGGCCCTCGCCGTTGATCCGGCGCACCACGTTGTCCAGCCACGCGGGGGCGGGGCCGTCGCCCACCGTCTCGATGGTGTTGCCGAGGACGACCACGTGGCCGCGGGCGTACTCGGTGTCGTTCGCGTCCACGGTGGCGATCGCGGCGTTCTCGATCACGATCCGCTGGTCGGCGGGCGGGGGCTGGACTGCCATGGTGTGACTCCTTGGGGGAGGGCCGGGGAAGGGCCGGGGGAGGGCGTGCACCGCACGGTGCACGCCCCTCCCGGGCCGGTCAGGACGGTGTCGCCGTCGGTACCGTCGGTACCGTCGCGCCGGGGGCCTGGCCGGACCCGGACCGGCGGGCGGCTCCGACGTGGTGGAAGAGCAGGTTGAGCAGGACGGCCATCACGCAGCCGGCCGAGATCCCCGAGTGCATCAGGGTCCGGACGGCCTCCGGGAAGGAGTCGTAGAACGTCGGTACGGCGATCGGGATGATGCCGACACCGAGCGAGACCGACACCAGGATGGTGTGCGAGCCGGACTCCATGCCGGCCTCCGCGAGGGTGCGGATGCCGCTGGCCGCGACCGTGCCGAAGAGCACGATCCCGGCGCCGCCGAGGACGGGCTGCGGAACCAGGGAGACGACCGAGCCCAGCACGGGGAACAGCCCCAGCAGGACCAGGATGCCTCCGCCGGCCGCGACCACGAAGCGGCTGCGGATCTTCGTCAGCGCCACCAGCCCGATGTTCTGGGCGAAGGCGCTGGCGGCGAAGCCGTTGAGGACGGGACTGAGCGCTGTGGCCAGACCGTCGGCCCGCAGGCCGGCGGCGAGGGTGGGTTCGTCCGCCTCGCGGTCGACGATCCTGCCGAGGGCGAGCATGTCGGCGGTGGACTCGGTCATCGCGACCACCATGACGATGCACATCGAGACGATCGCGGCGGCGTCGAACACGGGCGCGCCGAAGTGGAACGGCGAGGGGAGCGCGAAGACCTTCGCGTCCCGGACCGCGCCGAAGTCGGCCAGCCCCAGCGGGAAGGCGATCAGGGTGCCGAGCGCCAGACCGATGAGCAGGGACAGCTGCTGCCAGAAACCGCGCAGCAGCCGGTTGCAGAGCACCACCGCGACGAGGGTGATCGCGGCGAGGCCGACGGCCCGCGTGGAGCCGTACCCGGGGGCGCCCGGCGAGCCGCCGCGCGCCCAGTTGACCGCCACCGGAAGCAGGGACACCCCGATGAGGGTGATCACGGTGCCCTGGACGACCGGGGGGAAGAACCGGATGAGCTTGCAGAAGTACGGTGCCGCGAGGAAGCACAGCAGCCCCGCGACGATCACCGCTCCGAAGATCACCGGGAGGGCGTCCTTCGGTCCCCCCGTCTTCTCGATGGAGCCCTTCGCTATGGCGATCATGGGCGCGACCCCGGCGAAGGAGACGCCGTTCACGAACGGCAGCCGCGCGCCGATCCGCCAGATGCCGAGCGTCTGGAGGAGGGTGGCCAGTCCGGCGGTGAACAGGCTGGCCGAGATGAGCAGGGCGAGTTCGGCGGGGGAGAGCCCGACGCCGGCGCCGACGATGAGCGGGGGTGCGACGACTCCCGCGTACATCGCGGCGACGTGCTGCAGTCCGGTGGAGAACAGCTTCACCGGGGGCAGCAACTCGTCCACGGGGTGGGTCCCGGGTCGGGGCGGCCCGCCGGGGAGGTGGTCCGCCGCGCCGTCCGGGCCGTGCGTTCCCGCCGAGGTGGAACCGCCGTCTGTACTGCTGGTGCTGCTGGGTGCCATGTCGAGCCCCTCTTGTGCCCGTGGCTCCCGGCGCGCCCGTGGCGCTGGAGTGCGGCTGGTGCTGATGTGACCGAGGACGGGACGGCGGTGCGAGGATCCCTCGGCCGGCCTCTCCAGTGCCCCGGGCCGGCCGCCGCGAGGCAGGCACGAACTCCGGTGGGTGGGGGTGGGGGTGGAGAAACCGCTGGTGCGGACGGAACCGCTGGAGCGGATGGAACGGCTGGTGCGGGTCGAACGGCTGGTGCGGGTGGCACCGCGGGAGCGGTTGCCGTGGATGGAGCGGTCCGCCCGCACCCGACCGGTCCGTGGGGGCCGGAGGGTGCGGCGATTTCCGGGCGGCGTCCACCGGGTGGGGGAGGTCAGGCGACCGGGATGACCGGGACGACGCCCTCGCGGTGCACGGTGCCCTCGATCAGGCCGTACATGCGGTCCGCGGCGAAGTAGACCTCGTTGTCGTTCTTGAGGCCGAACGGTTCCAGGTCGACCAGGAAGTGGTGCTTGTTCGGCAGTTCGAGGCGGACCTCGTCCACCTCGGCGCGGTTGTCGAGGACCCGGGTGCCCATCGCGTGCAGGGTCTGCTGCAGCGAGTAGGAGTAGGTCTCGGCGAAAGCCTCCAGCAGGTGCCGCCTCACCCGGGTGTAGGAGCGGTTCCAGTGGGGCTGGGCCTCGCCGTCCTTCCCGCTGTAGCCGAACTTCCAGCGGGCGGTGACCTGGGTGGCGAGGATGCGGTCGTACGCCTCCTGGAGGGTGGTGTAGCCGTCCTTGATGTAGCCCCAGAACTCCGAGTTGGTGGAGTTCATGACGACGAGGTCCTTCAGGCCGGAGACGACCTGGACGGACTCCCCGTCGTAGACGATCTCGCTGGTGCGGACCTCCTGGCCGCTGCGGACGAAGGAGTGGCCCACCTCCTCCGAGCCGATGAAGCGGGCCGAGCTGTCCGGCGTCCTGATCCGGTCCCAGGCGTACTCCTCGATCCGGATCCGGGCGCTGTGCACGACGCCGCGCTCGGTGTCGTCGACGAAGTGGCGTGCCAGGAGGATGCCGAACGCCTCGGCCGACTCGATGCCGTGCTCCTTGGCGAAGGCGTAGACGGTGTTCTTGGTGGTGTCGGTGGGGAGGCAGTTGGCGTTGGACCCGGTGAGGTGGACGTCCTCGAACTCGCCGCGGAGCGAGACCGAGACGTTCAGGTCCTTGATCTCGTGCCGGGAGGAGTCGCGGTGGATCCGGACGATGCGGTTCTCCGCCTTGCCGTACTGGTTCTGACCGAGCACGTGGGCCATGACGTGGCTCCTAAGCTTTTCAAGGTCGGTCCACTAGCTTCCGCGGTAGACCGAGTATCCGAACGGGTTGAGCAGCAGCGGCACGTGGTAGTGGTGCTGTTCGGGCGCGACCGTGAAGACGATCGAGACCTCGGGGAAGAACGGCGGTTCGGCGGACTTGAGCGCGTGGTACGCGCCGGTGCCGAAGAGCAGCCGGACGACCGAGCCCGCCTCCACGGCCGGCAGGTCCGCGACCCGGCCGTCGGAGTCCGTGGCGGAGGTGCCGAGCACCTGCCAGCCACCCTCGGTGTGCAGTGCGAGCTCGACCGGGACGCCTTCGGCCGGTCGGCCGAGGCTGGTGTCGAGCACGTGGGTGGAGATGCCAGTCATGGGTGAAGTGGCCTTACTGATGGCAGAGGTGATGATGTGTCAGATTTTCGGTGGGATTCCCGGGAGGGTTCGGTGCGACGGCGTGTGACGGTACGTCAGAAAGTGTCGAGCAGACGGTCGAGCCGGATGTCGTTGATCTTGCGCAGCTCCTCGCGGACGGTCTCCGCCTCGGCGGCGGCGTCGTTGGGGAGGCGCTCGCGCAGGGCGGCGAGCATGCCGACCGCGGTGCGGCCGGTCGCGCAGACCAGGAACACGTGGCCGAACTCGGCCTCGTAGGCGGCGTTGGCCTCGCGCAGTTCGTCGAGGACCGCTTGGTCCGCGCCCCGGATCCCGGCCTGTTCGCGCTCGGAGGTGGCGTCGCCCGCCACGGGCGTGCCGATCCGGGCGTGTCCGGCCATCGCGTCGCGCAGGTCCTCGGTCGTCAGCGACGCCATGGCCGCCGCGTTGGCGGCGAGCAGGGCCTCGCGGTCGGACCACGGCCCGGCCGCGGCGACCGCGGCGGCCCAGCGGGGGCTGGAGCACACCTCCAGCAGGATCTCTTCCAGCTCCGCGGCGTCGGCCGCGGCCAGGGCGTCAAGGGCGTGGGGGTGGTTGGTCACGGGTGGACCTCCTGAAGAGTGGTGCCACCCGGAAAAGCTAGATCGGCCCCACCCGGCCGTCAACACTTTGTTGAACTGTTGGTGGTTACGTTTTGAACCGGGCCGCGATGCCGGGCCCTTTCGTGTGCGATTCGCCAAGTGTGCCCCGCCGCAGGCCGATCCACTCCTGCCGTGCCGGCGGGGTCACCCGTTCGGAAGCCCCCGGGGCGGGGGCCCGCACGTGCCCCGGAGGGCGTCGAACCGGGGCGTCAGGACGGCTTCGCGCCGTCCTGGCGGTTCAGGTAGTTGTACACGGTGAAGCGGCTGACGCCCAGGGCGGAGGCGACGGTCTCCACGCCGTGGCGGACGGTGAAGGCGCCGCGCTCCTCCAGCAGGGCGACGACCCGCTGCTTCTCCAGCCGGTCGAGCTCGGCCAGCGGGCGGCCGTCGAACTGGCGGGTCATCTCGGTGAGCAGCCGGTCCAGTGCGCTGCCCAGGTGGGGCAGTCGGACGGCCAGGGCCGGGACGCCCTCCCACTCCAGGACCACGTCGTCGGGCTTCGCCTCGTCCAGGGGGACGGGCGTCGCGCCGACCGCGGCCAGCAGCGGCTTCACCGCCGCGGCGAGCGGGTGTTCCACGTTCTCGGTCACGGCGTACCGTCCTCCTCGCCCAGCACGCTGACCTGGACCGAGATCCGGGTCGCCCCGGCGTCCAGGGTCTCCCTGAGCAGCTTGGTCACCGCCGCGAGGACCTGCTCGGCCCCGCCCTCGGCGCCGGTGCCGAAGGGGCCGACCGACACGGCCAGGCCGGCCTCGTCGACGACCTTGCGGGCCGCCGCGGCGTGCTCCGGGAACGTGTCCAGTTCGAACGGTTCTGTCGTGAACTCCACCATCAATCGCACGGGGTCACTGTAGCGAGCGGGGGTGCGGGCGGGCAGGGCCCGGGTGATCGAACAGTCCGGCCCAGGGGGCGGCATGGCCATGAGGCGGCTTCAACAAATTGTTGCGACTCCCTTGACACTCGCTCGGCGGGCCGGAGATGCTTCCACCACACAGAATCCCTCTTCCGGATCGTGGAAGTTGCGGATGAAGGAAGAGAGAAGAGAGGTGAGCGACGTGACGGCGGCAGCCCAGTACGGCTTCACGGTCAACCTGTCGATCCTGTTCGGCGAACTGCCGCTCCTGGAGCGCCCCGCCGCGGCCGCCGCGGCCGGCTTCACGGCCGCCGAACTGTGGTGGCCCTTCGGGGCGGAACACGACCCCTCGCAGGCCGAACTGGACGCGCTGCGCAAGGCGTTCACCGACGCCGGCGTACGGCTCACCGGCCTGAACCTCCTGGACGACCTGAGCCTGGGCGCCCGCGGCACCGTCTCGGTGCCGTCCGAGCGGGACCGCTTCCGCGCCAACCTCCCGGTCGCCGCGGAGCTCGCCGCCTCGCTCGGCGCCACCGCGCTCAACGCGCTGTACGGCAACCGGGCCGAGGGCGTCGACCCGGCCGAGCAGGACGCGCTCGCGCTGGAGCACCTGGTGCTCGCCGCGCGGGCCGCCCACGGGATCGGCGCGATCCTGCTCGTCGAGGCCCTGAACAAGGACGAGTCGCCGCACTACCCGCTGGTCTCGGCCGCCGCCGCCGTCGAGGTCGTCGACAAGGTCAACGCCGCCACCGGCCTCGGGAACGCCAGGTTCCTCTGCGACCTGTACCACCTGGCCAGGAACGGCGAGGACCTGCCGGCGGTCATCGACGCGTACGCCGACCGGATCGGCCACGTGCAGATCGCCGACCATCCGGGCCGCAACGAGCCCGGCACCGGCGACCTGGACTTCGAGGACCTCTTCGCCAGGCTCACGGCCGCGGGCTACAGCGGTTCGATCGGCCTGGAGTACCGCCCCTCCACCGGCGTCAGCGCCGACGGCTTCGGGTGGCTGCCGCGCGAGCTGCGCGCCGTCAGGTAGCCGGCCGCGCGGCGGAGCCGATGAGCGCCGCCGAGCCGCAAGCCGCCGACGTGCGCGTCACCGAGCCGTGTGCCGCCGCCTCGCGCGGCGCCGACTCGCGCGGCGCCGCCGGGCCTCGCCGCCGACCCACCCGACCTCCCACCCGCACACGTAAGGAACTCGACGCGATGAGCCGCAAGATCGCCTTCATCGGCCTCGGCATCATGGGCAGCCCGATGGCCGCCAACCTGGTCGGGGCCGGCCACCACGTCACCGGCTTCAACCTCACCCGGCCGCCGATCGACGCCCTGGTCGCGGCCGGCGGCCACGGTGCCACCAGCATCGCGGAGGCGGTGAAGGACGCCGAGGTGGTCATCACCATGGTCCCGGCCGACCCGCAGGTCGAGCAGGTCGTCCTGGGCGAGGGCGGGGTGCTGGAGAACGCCGCGCCCGGCACCCTGGTGATCGACATGTCCTCGATCACCCCGCAGACCTCGATCAAGGTCGAGGCCGCCGCCAGGGAGAAGGGCGTCCGCACCCTGGACGCCCCCGTCTCCGGCGGCGAGGCCGGTGCCGTCGAGGCCGTCCTGTCGATCATGGTCGGCGGTGCCGCCGAGGACTTCGCCGAGGCCCGGCCGCTGTTCGACGCGCTGGGCACCACGGTCGTCCACGTCGGCCCGGCCGGCGCCGGCCAGACCGTCAAGGCCGCCAACCAGCTGATCGTCGCGGTCAACATCCAGGTGCTCGCCGAGGCCGTCGTGTTCCTGGAGAACGCCGGCGTCGACCTGGCGGCCGCGCTGGACGTGCTCGGCGGCGGCCTGGCCGGCTCCACGGTGCTCAACCGCAAGAAGGCGAACATGCTGAACCGCGAGTTCGCCCCCGGTTTCCGGATCGACCTGCACCACAAGGACATGGGCATCGTCACCGACGCCGCCCGCGCCGTGGGCGCCGCGCTGCCGGTCGGCGCCGTGGTGGCCCAGCTGGTCGCCTCCGCCCGGGCCAACGGCGACGGCTCGCTCGACCACTCGGCGCTCCTGCGCGGCGTCGAGCGGCTCTCCGGGCGCGGGGCCGCACGGGGCGGGTCCGACCGGCCCTGATCCCCGGGGGCTCCCGCGCGGAGCCCCCGGTCCGAGCTCCTCCTGGCGGCGTGTACCCATTCCGGTCGTGCCCGCGCCGCCAGGAGGCCAGGCCCGGCCGGCGTGCGGGCCGGGGCTCATCCGCCCGCCCGCCGGTCGCTCCGAGCCGGTGACGCGTACGTCCCCCCTGGGGGCACTTCGGTCGTGCCCGGTACGCGTCGCCGGGCCTCCTCCCCGCCGAGGGGAGCCCCCCGAACGTCGGAAGCGGGACGGGGGACGGCGGGGAGGGGGCGCACCCCTCCGACCGGTCCCCTCCGGACGGTCCCCTCCGACCGGTCCCCTCCGACCGGTCCCCTCCGACCGGTCCCCTCCGACCGGTCCCCTCCGGACCGCTCCTCCGGACGGCCTCTCCGGGCCGATGCCCCCGGATCGCCCCGGCCGGACCCCCGCCGGGCGGCCCGCCGGCCGCCCCGGCCCGGGCACTGGCCCCCCGGGACACCCGGGCCCATGCTGGACGCACACCGCAGAGCCACCGCCAGACCCGTACGGAAGCGAGGACCGCGCCATGCCCGCCATCCCCCACCAGGGCCATGTGGTCGTCGCCCCCGACAAGTTCAAGGGCAGCCTGGAGGGCGCCGAGGCGGCGGCCCGGATCGCCGCCGGCATCCGGCGTGCCGCGCCCGGCACCGAGGTGCGCGAACTGCCCGTCGCCGACGGCGGCGAGGGCACCCTGGCCGCCGCGCTCGCGGCCGGGTTCAGCCGGGTCCCGGCCAAGGTGGCCGGCCCGACCGGCCTGCCGGTGGACGCCGCGCTGGCCGTCCGGGACGACACCGCCGTGGTCGAGCTGGCGCAGGCCTCCGGCCTCGCCCGGCTGCCCGGCGGCCGCGCCGCCCCGCTCGCGGCCGGGTCCTACGGGGTCGGCCAGCTGATCGCCAGGGCGGTCTCGCTCGGCGTGAAGCGGATCGTGCTGGGCCTGGGCGGCAGCGCCGGTACGGACGGCGGCGCCGGCATGGTGCAGGCGCTCGGGGTACGGCTGCTCGACGCCGCCGGCGTCGAACTGCCGCCCGGCGGCGCCGCGTTGCGCCGGCTCGCGGAGATCGACCTCGGCCCGCTGGCCGAGGCCCTGGGCGGGGTCGAGGTCGTGGTGGCCTGCGACGTGGACAACCCGCTGCTCGGCCCGCGCGGCGCCCCGGCCGTCTACGGCCCGCAGAAGGGCGCCGACGGCGAGGACCTGGTGGTGCTGGAGGAGGGGCTGACCCGGTTCGCCGACCTGGTGGCCGAGGCCACCGGGCGGGACCTCCGGGAGGCGCCCGGCGCCGGCGCCGCGGGCGGGGTGGGCTTCGCGGCCCTGGCCCTGCTCGGCGCCACCATGCGCCCGGGCATCGAGCTGCTGCTCGACCTGCTGGGCTTCGACGGGGCCGTGCGTGGGGCACGCCTCGTCGTGACCGGCGAGGGCTGCCTGGACGCGCAGACGCTCCACGGCAAGGCCCCCGCCGGAGTCGCCGCCGCGGCCGCCCGGGCGGGGGTTCGGGTGGCCGCCGTGGCGGGCCGGCTGGAGCTGTCCGAGCCCGAGTGGCGGGCCGCCGGTTTCACCGCCGCGATCGCCCTGACCGACCTGGCCGAGCGGCCGGGGGAGAGCATGACCAGGGCCGGTGAGCTGGCCGAACTCGCGGGGGAGAGGCTGGCCGGCGAGCTGCTGCCGGGCTGAACCCCGGCGCGTACCGGACCGTCCCGCGGGCCCGGGCCCCGCGCGTCCAACCATTGACGTTTTGTTGAAGGCGGGCCTAGGCTCCCGGCAATCCTTCGCCTCCACCCTGCTCCACCACCCTCGACTCCCAGGTTTCGGAGGTCCCCCATGCCTTTCGGCCAGCCCACGGTGATCCGCTCCCGCCGGGCGGTCCTGCCCGACGGCGAGCGCCCCGCGGACGTGCTGATCCAGGGCGGGACGATCGCCCGCACGGCCCCGCACGGCTCGCTGGCGGTCGCCGGGGGCGAGCTCGTCGACCTCGGTGACACCGCCCTGCTGCCCGGCCTGGTCGACACCCACGTGCACGTCAACGAGCCCGGCCGCACCGAGTGGGAGGGCTTCGCCACCGCCACCCGGGCCGCCGCGGCCGGCGGCGTCACCACGATCATCGACATGCCGCTCAACTCGATCCCGCCCACCACCACGGTGGCGGGGCTGGCGCTCAAGCGGAAGGCAGCCGAGGGCCAGGCCTGGGTCGACCTCGGCTTCTGGGGCGGCGCCGTCCCCGGCAACGTCGCCGACCTCGAACCGCTCTACCGGGAGGGCGTGTTCGGCTTCAAGAGCTTCCTCGCCCCCTCCGGGGTGGACGAGTTCCCGCACGTCGAGGCCGCGGACCTGGAGGCGGCGCTGGCGGAGCAGACCCGGATCGGGGCGCTGGCGATCATCCACGCCGAGGACCCGGCCGTGCTCGCCGCCGCCCCGCAGCAACCCGGTGTCCACTACCGGGACTTCCTGGCCTCCCGGCCCGTCGACGCGGAGACCGCGGCGGTCGCCCGGCTGCTCGACGCGGCCCGGCGCACCGGCGCCCGGGTGCACGTCCTGCACGTCTCCTCCGCCGCCGTCCTGCCGCTGCTGCGGCAGGCCCGCGAGGACGGCGTACGGGTGACCGCCGAGACCTGTCCGCACTACCTGACGCTCGCGGCCGAGCAGGTGCCGGACGGCGACACCGCCTTCAAGTGCTGTCCGCCGATCCGCGACGAGTCCAACCGGGACGCGCTCTGGGAGGCCCTGGCGAACGGCGAGTTCATCGCCGTCGTCTCCGACCACTCGCCGTCCACCCCCGACCTCAAGCTGCTGCCCGAGTACGGCGGCAGCGGCGACTTCGCGGCCGCCTGGGGCGGCATCGCCTCGCTCCAGCTCGGCCTGCCGGCCGTCTGGACCGAGGCCCGCCGCCGCGGCCGCACCCTGTCCGACGTGGTGCGCTGGATGTCCGCCGGACCGGCCGAACTGGTCGGCCTCACCGGCACCAAGGGCGCCATCGCCGCCGGTCACGACGCGGACCTGGTCGCCTTCGACCCCGAGGGCGGCTTCGCCGTCCGGGCGAGCGGGCTGCACCACCGCAACCCCGTGACCCCCTACGCCGGCCGGACCCTCACCGGTGCGGTGCGCACCACCTGGCTGCGCGGCCGCGAGGTGGACCCCGCGGCCCGCCCCTTCGGCCGGCAGCTCGCCCGGCCCCGATCCCGTCCCGCCACCACCCCGCCCGTACGCGCCTAAAGGAGAGTCAGTGACCACTGCCGACACCCCGAGTGCTCCCTTCGCCGAGCTGGTCAACCTGGCCTCCCGACTGCTCGGCGCGGGCGTCGTCGCCACCAACGAGGACACCTTCGCGGACGCCGAGAACCTGCTGGTCGCCAAGCCGGCCGAGTTCCGCCCGCACACCTTCGGCCACAAGGGCCAGATCATGGACGGCTGGGAGTCCAAGCGCCGTCGCGGGGTCTCCGCCGAGCAGCCGCACCCCACCGACGAGGACCACGACTGGACGATCGTGCGGCTCGGCGTCGCCGGGGTGGTCCACGGCGTGATCGTGGACACCGCCCACTTCACCGGCAACTACCCGGAGTCCGCCTCGGTCGAGGCCGCGTCCGTCCCCGGCCACCCCTCGCCCGAGGAGCTCCGGGGCGCCGAGTGGACCACGATCGTGCCGCGCACCGCGCTGAGCGGCGACACCGCCCACGAGTTCGCCGTCGCGGACGGCACCCGCTTCACCCATGTGCGGCTGAACATCTTCCCGGACGGCGGCGTCGCCCGGCTGCGGGTGCACGGCGAGGTGCTGCCCGACCCGCGCGAACTGGACGGCCTCACCTTCGACCTGGCCGCCCAGGAGTACGGCGGCGTGGCCGAGGCGGCGTCCGACCGCTACTTCTCCTCCCCGCACAACCTGAACGCTCCCGGCCGTGCCTCCGTCATGGGCGACGGCTGGGAGACCCGGCGTCGGCGCGACAAGGCCAACGACTGGGTGCAGATCGCCCTGGCCGGGGGCGGTGAGGTCCTGGCCGCCGAAGTGGACACCTCCTGCTTCGTCGCCAATGCCCCCGGCTGGGCCGACCTGATCGGCTTCGACGCCTCGACCGGGGCGGACCCGGCCGACGGCGAGTGGTTCGAACTCCTGCCCCGCACAAGGCTCCAGCCCGACACCCGGCACCGCTTCCGGCTCGACGCCGGCCGCCCGGTGACCCACGTGCGCATCAACGTCCACCCGGACGGCGGCCTGGCCCGCCTCCGGCTCACCGGCCGCCTCACCGGGGCCGGCCGCGCGGCCCTCGCGCTGCGCTGGTTCAACGCCCTCCCGGCCGCGGAGGCCGTCGCGGCCCTCACCGGGGCCGGTGTCGCCGCGCAGGAGGCCGCCGCGCTGACCGCCGCCCGTCCCGCGGCCGACCCGGTGACGGCCGCGGCCGTCGTCCGGAGCCTGTTCGGCGGCTGACGATCCGTCGGATCCCTCGCCCGGAGCCCGTGGAACCCGTCCGGGCGGGGATCTGACGATGCGTCACCCATTTCTCCGCGCACCGCCCTTATCGACACCCGAAGGACCCTCCATGCCCAAGATCCTGACCACGGAGTCCGGTGCCCCGGTCGCCGACAACCAGAACTCGGCCTCGGCCGGCGCGTACGGCCCGCTGCTGGTCCAGGACCAGCAACTGCTGGAGAAGCTGGCCCGGTTCAACCGCGAGCGGATCCCGGAGCGCGTCGTGCACGCCCGAGGCTCCGGCGCGTACGGCTACTTCGAGGTCACCGACGAGGTCGCGCGGTACACCCGGGCGGGCTTCCTCTCCGAGGTCGGCAGGCGCACCGAGGTCTTCCTGCGCTTCTCCACCGTGGCCGGCAACCTGGGCTCCGGCGACGCGGTGCGCGACCCGCGCGGCTTCGCCGTGAAGTTCTACACCGAGGACGGCAATTACGACCTCGTCGGCAACAACACGCCGGTGTTCTTCATCAAGGACCCGGTCAAGTTCCCGGACTTCATCCACTCGCAGAAGCGCGACCCGTACACCGGCGTGCAGGAGGCGGACAACGTCTGGGACTTCTGGGCCCACTCGCCGGCCTCGACCCACCAGATCACCTGGCTGTTCGGCGACCGCGGCATCCCGGCCTCGTACCGCCACATGAACGGCTACGGCTCCCACACCTACCAGTGGGTCAACGCCGACGGCGACGCCTACTGGGTGAAGTACCACTTCAGGACCAACCAGGGCATCCGCTGCCTGGACGGCGGCCAGGCAGCCGAGGTCGTCGGCGGCGACGCCGACTCGCACCAGCGCGACCTCCACCAGGCCATCGAGCGCGGGGTGTTCCCGTCCTGGACCCTCCACGTCCAGTTGATGCCGGTCGCCGACGCCGCGGACTACCGCTTCAACCCCTTCGACCTCACCAAGGTCTGGCCGCACGCCGACTACCCGCTGGTCAAGGTCGGCCGCCTGGTCCTCAACAGGAACCCGGAGAACGTCTTCGCCGAGGTCGAGCAGGCCGCGTTCTCGCCGAACAACTTCGTGCCCGGCATCGGCCCGTCCCCGGACAAGATGCTCCAGGGGCGCCTGTTCGCCTACGCGGACGCCCAGCGCTACCGCCTCGGCGTCAACCACACCCAACTGCCGGTGAACGCCCCGCGCGCCACCGAGGCCGCCAACTACGGCCGGGACGGCCTGATGGCGGTCAACGGCGCCGGCCGCGGCAGGAACTACGAGCCCAACTCGTACGGCGGGCCGGCCCAGACCGGCGAAGCGCTGTCCGCGCCGGTCGAGGTGGCGGGCCGCACCGGCACGTACACCACCCCGGCGCACACCAAGGACGACGACTTCTTCCAGGCCGGCGAGCTGTACCGGCTGATGTCGGCCGGCGAGAGGTCCCGTCTGATCGACAACCTCGCGGGCTCCCTGGCGCAGGTCTCGCGGGACGACGTGGTGGAGCGCAACCTCGCCCACTTCCGCGCCGCGGACGAGGAGTTCGGCGCCCGGCTGGCCGCCGCCGTCACCACCCTGCGGGCGGGCGACGAGGGCTGAGCGCCGACGGCGGGCCGGCCCACCATCCGCACCACCGTCCCCACGGCCGCCGGGCCCGCACCCGGCGGCCCCGCGGGCGGGCCCCTCCCCCCTGGGCAGTGGGGGAGGGGCCCGTCGCGTCGTCCCAGGTCGGGCGGTGGGGCGCCACGGATTGTCCACGGATATGCACGGACGGCAGCCGTCGGAGCCGCCGGGTCGATAGGCTGGTGGGTGCCCGCGGTCGCTCCGTGGGGGGACATCGGAAGGGGACGACATGTCGACACCAGCCCCGGGTCGTCACGCCGCTTTGGACCAGGGCCCGACGGGCTCGTTCACCTCCCTCCAGCACGCCCTCAGACTGCTGGAGGCGGTCGACCGCCACCCCGACGGTGCCACCCTGGTGGCCCTCGCCCGGGAGACCTCGCTCGGGCTGCCCACCGTGCGCCGGCTCGCCGAGATCCTGGAGGTCGAGGGCTATCTCCAGTGCCAGGACGGCGGTTGGCTGCTGGGCGGCACCTTCGCCCTGCTCGGCCAGCACAACCGGGAGCAGCTGGTGAAGGCCCGGCTCAACCGCAAGCTCGCCGAACTCCGGGACGAGCTCGGCGCCGCCGTGTACTTCAGCCGGTACCACGACGGCGAGTTGTCGGTGGAGGCGGTCTCGGCCGCCGACTACGCGCCGGCCGTGCAGGAGTGGGTGGACTTCCGGGCCACCGCGCACGCCAGCGCGATCGGCAAGTGCCTGCTCGGTCAGCTGGACGCGGACGCCCGGCGGGACCACCTCTCCCGGCACCCGGTCGCCCGGCTCACCTCCCGCACCGTCACCGACGCCGACCAGCTGATGCACCGGTTGGAGCGGCAGCCGGCCACGGTGCCGGTGCTGGACATCCAGGAGTACGCGCTGGGCACGGTGTGCGCGGCGGTGCCGATCACGGCGGGCAGTACGGTCGGCTGCCTGGCCACCTCGATGCCGGCGGACAGCGTGCACAGGCTGAAGGCGGCCGCCGAGCTGCTGGCGGCCCGGGCGGCGCCGCTGATGCTGGCGATGGCGGTCTGACGCCAAGCCGGCGGTCGCGCAGACGAGTTCGAGGAGGCCCTGCCGGGAGACCGGTGGGGCCTCCCGCGTTTCCCGTGGTGGCCGCCGGTGCGCGTCACTTATTAGACTCGATGTCGATAAGGGTCGCCGAACCCCTTGTCCTGACGGCTACCCGCGAGTACGTTTCCCTGGAGCCGAGCCGCCGCCCCCAGGTCAGGAGGGCCTGCCATGCCCCGTTCCACCCCCGTCCCCGCCCTCGCCGCCCCCGCCGCGCGCGTGCACGACAGCCTCGTGCTGGAACCCCGGGACGTCCGCTTCGACTGGGCCCAGCTGCCGCTGCACTGGATCCCGGACGAGCCGATGGCCACCCACGTCATCAACGTGCTGCACCTGCTGCTGCCCGAAGGGGAGCGGTGGTTCGTCAAGGTGTTCAAGGAGGCGCTGCCGCTCGTCCGGGACGAGCAACTGCGCGAGGAGGTCCTCGGGTTCATCGGACAGGAGGCCATCCACGCCGAGGCGCACCAGGAGGTCCTGGACCACCTGCTCGGCCAGGGGCTCGACCCGCGGCCGTACGTCCGGCAGATCTCCTGGCTGTTCCGGCGCGTCCTCGGCGACAAGCCGGGCCTGACGCCGGACCGGCAGCGGGAGAACGTCATCGAGCGGGTCGCCTTCATCGCGGCGATCGAGCACTTCACCGCCTTCCTCGGCAACTGGGCGCTCAACTCCCCGGGCCTGGACCGGGCCAAGGCCGACCCGACGATGCTCGACCTGCTGCGCTGGCACGGCGCGGAGGAGGTCGAGCACCGCAGCGTCGCCTACGACCTGATGGTCCACCTGGACCCGGGCTACCTGCGCCGGGTGCGCGGAATGGCGGTCTCCGGGCCGCTGCTCGTCCACCTCTGGGTGCGCGGCGCCCGCTTCCTGCTCGCCGCCGACCCCTCCCTCGAAGGCCGGCTCAAGCCCACCTGGCGGGAGGCGGGCCGGATCGCCAGGCGCGGACTGCTGCCGGACCCGGTCAAGTCGATCCGCTCCGGACTGCGCTACCTGCGACCGGGCTACCACCCCACCCAGGAGGGCTCGTCCAGCCAGGCGCTGGGCTACCTCGCCACCTCCCCGGCCGCCCGCGCGGCCGCCGGGCGCTGAGCCCGGTCCCTCTCCCACCCACCCCGAGGACCCCGCCGGATGGACCAGCTCACCCCGCCCCCCGACCTCTACGGCCGCCCCCGCCCCGACGGCTTCATGCGCCGGCTCACCGCCTTCGGCGACCGCTACTCCCCGGCCCTCGGCGGCCCGCTGCTGCGCCGCAACCCCCGCCGGCCGCTCAGCCGCCCCACCCCGCCGCTCCAACTGGTCGTCGCCGAGCGCCGCCGACCGGCCGTCGACGTCGTGGAGCTGCTCCTCGCCGACCCCTCCGGCGGCCCGCTGCCCGGCTGGCAGCCCGGCGCCCACCTGCGCCTCGTCCTGCCCTCCGGCCGCGAACGCCACTACTCCCTCAGCGGCGACCCGGCCGACCGCACCCACTACCGCGTCGCCGTCCGGCGGCTGCCCGAGGGCGGCGGCGGATCCGTCGAGGTCCACGACGCCCTGCACCCCGGCACCCGGCTCACCGCCCGCCGCCCGCGCAACGGCTTCGCCTTCTGCGCCGAGCCCGCCGTCCTCCTGCTGGCCGGCGGCATCGGCATCACCCCGCTGCTCCCGATGGCCCGCGAGGCGCAGCGGCACGGCCTGGACTGGCGCCTGGTGCACGTCGGCCGCAGCGCCGACACCCTCCCGTACACGGACGAGCTGCGCGCCCTCGACCCGCGCCGGGTGGTGCTGCGCACCGACGACGAGCACGGCGGCGTCCCCACCGGAGCCGAACTGCTCGCCCACGCCCCGCGCGGCGCCGCCGTCTACTGCTGCGGCCCGGCGCCGATGCTCACCGCCGTGCAGCGCGCCCTGGACGCCTCCCCGGCCGCCTCCCTGCACTTCGAGCGCTTCGGCGCCGCCCCGGTCACCGACGGCGAGCCGTTCGCCGTCCGCCTCGGCACCGACGGTCCGGACCTCGACGTCCCCGCCGACCGCTCCGCCCTCGACGTGCTGCGCGAGGCCCGCCCGGACCTCCCGTACTCCTGCCACCAGGGCTTCTGCGGCACCTGCGAGGTCCGGGTGCTGGCCGGCACGCCCGACCACCGGGACCGCCGCCTCACCCCCGAGCAGCGTGCCGCCGGCGCCCTGCTGCCCTGCGTCTCCCGGGCCGCCGAGGGCGAGACCCTCGTGCTCGACCTCTAGAAGGAGCCCTCTCCATGGCGAAAGCGACCCCCGCCTTCCGCTACACCGAGCGCGACCTCGCCCGCTTCCGCGAGACCCAGCAACTCGCCTACGCCTGCGCCGAACAGGTCGCCGCCTGGATCGAGCCCGGCGTCACCGAGCGGCAGGCCACCGCCGAGCTGCGCCGCCGCCTGGTCGCCGCCGGGGTGCAGGACTTCTTCCACGTCCCCTTCGCCTGGTTCGGCGACCGGACGGCGTTCCGGCACTTCCGCACCCCACTGCAGTTCTTCGCCGGCAACCGCCGTCTGGAGGAGGGCATGCCGTACGTGCTGGACTGCGCGCCCGTGGTGGACGGCTACACCGCCGACATCGGCTACGGCGGCAAGGTCGGCGAGAACCGGGTCTGGGACCGCCTGGCCGCCGACCTGAAGGTGTACCGCGAGCTGATCCTCGACGAGGTGCGGGCCCGCAGGCCGCTCGCCGAGGTGTACGCGGCGGTGGACGCCCAGATCGCCGCGCACGGCTACGACAACCGCCACCAGGTCTACCCGGGCCGGGTGATCGGTCACCAGGTCACCCGCAACACCGCGCGCGGCCCGGCCGGGGTGAACGTCCTCGGCTTCGGCGTGCGCACCCTCCAGACCCTCGGCCGCGAGCTGATCTCCGAGCGGCTGCACGGCCGTTCACCGCTCTGGGCGGACGGCCGGTCGTCCCGGCACGCGCCCACCCCGGGCCTGTGGGCGGTGGAGCCGCACATCGGCTTCCGGGGCGTGGGCATCAAGTTCGAGGAACTGCTGGTGGTCACCGAGGACGACGCCTACTGGCTCGACGACGACCTGCCGCACGTCCGACGCTGGACCGCCGGGACCGGGCAGACTGCCACCGGGCAGGCGTCCCTCCCGGCCGCCGAGCCGACCACGGCCGCCCCGACCGCCGCCGCCCCGACCACCCTGGAGGCCACCCGATGACGAGCCCGACGAAGCGTCCGGCGCAGCCCCCGGCGGCGCCCCCGGTCCGCCGCCGGACCGTCCGCTCCGGCGGCCTCCCGCTCGCCGTCTTCGAGCAGGGCGACCCGGACGCCCCCACCGTCCTGCTCGTGCACGGCTACCCCGACACCCACGCCGTCTGGGACGACATCGCCGCCGACCTCGCCCGCGACCACCACGTGGTCCGCTACGACGTGCGCGGCGCCGGGGAGTCCGCCGCCCCCGCCGACCGGTCCGGCTACCGCCTGGAGTACCTCGCCGAGGACCTGTTCGCCGTCGCCGACGCCGTCAGCCCGGACCGCCCGGTGCACCTGGTCGCCCACGACTGGGGCTCGATCCAGTCCTGGGAGGCCGTCACCGAACCCGGCGCCGGGCGCCGGATCGCCTCGTACACCACCCTGTCCGGCCCCAGCCTGGACCACATGGGCCACTGGCTGCGCCACCGGGTGCGCCGCCCCACCCCCCGCCACCTCGGGCAACTGCTGCACCAGGGCCTGCACTCCTGGTACATCACCGCCTTCCACCTGCCCTACCTCGCCCCCGGCATCTGGCGGCTCGGCCTGGCCCGGGCCTGGCCGCGGGTGCTGCGCGACCTGGAGCACGTCACCCCGCGCGCCGACCACCCGCAGCCCACCCTGCGCCGCGACGCGGTCCGCGGCATCGAGCTGTACCGGGCCAACTTCCGCCCCACCCTGGGCAGTCCGCGCGAGCGGCCGACCGAGGTGCC
Source organism: Kitasatospora sp. NPDC127116 (assembly GCF_042677365.1). Taxonomy (NCBI): domain Bacteria; kingdom Bacillati; phylum Actinomycetota; class Actinomycetes; order Kitasatosporales; family Streptomycetaceae; genus Kitasatospora; species Kitasatospora sp. NPDC127116. Next base: position 26,878 of record NZ_JBHXTL010000082.1, on the reverse strand, counting down.
GGTCCAGCTGATCACCCTCACCCGGGACCGGTACGTCGGCACCTACCTCTCCGAGGGGCTGGAGCGCTGGGTGCCCGACCTGACCCGCAGGACGCTGCACGCCGGCCACTGGTCGGCGCTGCTGGAGAAGGGACCCCTCGTGGCCGGAATGGTCCGCGAGTTCACCGCCCGCATCGACGCGGGGCAGGCCCGACCGGCCGGGGACGACGGCCGGCTGGTCGTGGTGACCGGCGGCGGCAGCGGCATCGGCCGGGCCACCGCGCTCGCCTTCGCCGAGGACGGCGCCCGGGTGGTGGTCTGCGACCTCGACCTCGCGGCCGCCGAGCGCACCGCCGAACTCGCCTCGCTGATCGGCCCGAAGGCGCACGCCTACCGGGTGGACGTCTCCGACGGCGCCGCGATGGACGCCTTCGCGCAGACCGTCGCCGCCGAGCACGGGGTGCCCGACGTCATGGTCAACAACGCCGGCATCGGCCACTCCGGGACGTTCCTGCAGACCACCGAGAAGGAGTGGCAGCGGGTCCTGGACGTCAACCTCTGGGGCGTGATCCACGGCTGCCGCGCCTTCGGCACCCTGATGGCCGACCGCGGCCAGGGCGGCCACATCGTCAACGTCTCCTCCGCCGCCGCCTACCTGCCGTCCAAGGCGCTCACCGCCTACGCCACCAGCAAGGCCGCGGTGTTCATGCTCTCCGACTGCCTGCGCGCCGAGTTCGTCGGCCACGGCATCGGCGTCTCCACCATCTGCCCGGGCATCGTCAACACCAACATCACCCGCACCTCCACCTTCTCCGCGACCACCTCCACCGAGCAGGCCGCCAAGCAGGCCCGCGCCGCGAAGCTCTACGCCCGCCGCGGCTTCCCCCCGGAGAAGGTCGCGAGCGCCATCCTCACCGCCGTCCGCACCGGCAGGCCCGTCGTCCCCGTCACCCCGGAGGCCAAGGCCGCCCGTTTCCTCTCCCGCCTCAGCCCCGGCCTGCTGCGCCTCGCCGCCCGCCTCAACATCACCTGAGCGGGTGAACATCGGCTGATCAGGGCATATGGGTTTGCGATATCAAGTATCTTCGATATTGATATCGCAGGCCCGCTCCGCTTGGGAGGCCGACCATGGCCCGTACCGTGATAGACGTCAACGACCAACTGCTGGCCGAGGCTGCCGAGATCCTTGGTACGACGACCAAGGTGGCCACGGTCAACGCCGCCCTTGAAGATCTCGTGAAGCGCCGCAAGCGTGAGACTTTCATGGACTGGCTCGCCGAGGGCGGACTGCCTGACCTCACCGGACCGGTGGAAAAGGGATGAGTGAGCGCTTCCTGATCGACAAGTCGGCTTTCGCTCGCTTCTCCAAGCCGACCGTCAGGTCGGTCCTCAGGCCGAGGATCGTCAGAGGGCTCGTCGCCATCTGCGGCGCTGTCGAACTGGAGATCATGCACAGCGCCCGTTCCAAGGCCGACGCCCTTCGGATCCGGGAGGGCCTGAGCGGCTTCGACTGGTTGCCCACGCCCGACGAGGTGTGGGACCGGGCCATCGAGGTGCAGGCCCTCCTGACCTCGTCGGGCAACTGGCGGGCGCTGTCGGTGCCGGACCTCGTCGTCGCGGCCACCGCCGAGCGTCACGGGGCCACGGTGCTCCACTACGACGGTGACTTCGACATGATCGCCGCCGTCACCGGCCAGCCCACCGAGTGGGTCGTGCCCCCGGGGTCGGCGGACTGACGGATCGGGCGGCCCGGTGGCCCCCGCCCCGGCGGGCGGCGGCCGGCCGGGGCTGTGAGAGCATCGAGGTCCATGGAGATGACAACGGCTCTGTGGTCCTTCGCCCTCGTCGTGGGGCTGCTCACCCTCACCCCCGGTCTCGACACCGCGCTGATCCTGCGGACCTCCGCCCTGGGGCGGCGCCGGCAGGCGTGGGGGGTCGTGCTGGGGATCCAGACCGGGACGCTGCTCTGGGGGACGCTGACCTCGGCCGGGGTGACGGCGCTGCTGACCGCCTCGCAGGTCGGGTACGAGATCCTGCGCTGGGCGGGCGCGGCGTACCTGGTGTGGATGGGCATCGGGATGCTGCGCAACCGGGGCGGCGAGGCGGCGGCCGAGGAGGAGCCGGAGGACGGCGGGTTCGCGCACGGCTGGCGGCGGGGTACGTTGACCAATCTGCTGAACCCCAAGGTCGGGGTCTTCTACGTGGCCGTGCTGCCGCAGTTCATCCCGGCCGGGGCCCCGCACTTCGCCGCCGGTGTGGCGCTGACCTGCGTGCACGTCGTGGAGGGCCTGCTCTGGTCGACGGTCCTGGTGGGCTTCGCCCAGGTGCTGCGCGGCTGGCTGCGCCGCCCGGCCGCCCGGCGGCTGATGGACCGGGTGACCGGCGCGGTCGTGGTGGGCTTCGGCGTGAAGCTGGCGCTGAGCGACTGACCTCCGTCCGTGCCCTGCCGCTCAGCCGCCGAGCCGCTTGAGCCCCTCCATGAGTTCCTCGGCGTTCATGCAGGGGCGGATGTCGACGGTGGCGTTGAGCTGCAGCCAGAACGGCTCGGCGAGGGACGGGATCGAGGCCTCGTCCGCGATGTCGACGACGAAGATCATGGCCCGGTGCCCGTTGCGGCTGAGGAAGTAGGCCGCCTCCGGCTTGAGTTGGGCGAGGGTCTGCTGGATTCCCTCGCCGATCGTTCCATCGGTGATGAGCTTGTTCGAGGTCGCGGTGTCGAGTTCGACCTCCAGCAGGGCACGCATGATCCCTGCTCCTTCCCCGGGCTCGGGGTGAGTCCGCAACTCCAGCCTCCCGCCGTGCCGGTGGCCACGCAACGTGAGTGGTACCGGAGCCGATCCCGGTTCAGGCCGCGTGGGGGCGGGGTGCCGGGCCGTCGGCCGTGCGACCCTCGTCACCCTCCGTTCCCGTCCGCGACAGGTCGTGGTGGATCGGCCCGTCCGAGGCGCTCAGCGGCAGGCAGCTGCCGCCGCGCCGGTGGGCGACGATCTCGGCGGCGACCGAGACGGCCGTCTCCTCCGGGGTGCGCGAGCCGAGGTCGAGGCCGATCGGGGAGCGCAGCCGGGCGAGTTCGGCCTCGGTGATCCCGGTCTCGCGCAGCTTGGCCACGCGGTCCCGGTGGGTACGGCGCGAGCCCATCGCGCCGACGTAGCCGACCGGCAGTCGCAGGGCGCGCTCCAGCAGCGGGATGTCGAACTTGGCGTCGTGGGTGAGTACGCAGAGCACGGTGCGCCCGTCGATCCGGCCGAGCTGGGAGTCCAGGTAGCGGTGCGGCCAGTCGACCACCACCTCGTCGGCGTCGGGGAAGCGACGGGCGGTGGCGAAGACCGGCCGGGCGTCGCAGACGGTCACGTGGTAGCCGAGGAACTTGCCGATCCGCACGACCGCGGCCGCGAAGTCGATCGCCCCGAACACCAGCATCCGCGGCGCCGGTACGTACGACTCGACGAAGCAGGTGACGGTGCCCCGCCCGTGTTCGTCGCAGGGGCGTCCGTCGAGGCCGAGCACGAGCCGGCCGGTGCGCCCGGCCTCCAGCATCGCCCGGGCCCGGGCGACGATCGCCCGCTCCAGCCCGCCGACCGTGGAGGGCGTCGGGGAGAGCGCGCCGGTGACGCCGTCGGCGGTGACCGCCAGGGTGGCCCCGACCAGGCCGCCCGGTCCGGCGATCACCCGGACCAGCGCCACCGGGGTGCCGGCCGCGATGCGGGCGATCGCGGCGTCCAGCCCGGCGTCGGCCCCCGGCACCACCGGCTGGACGAACACGTCCAGGACGCCGCCGCAGGTCAGACCCACCGCGAAGGCGTCCTCGTCGCTGTACCCGAAGCGTTCCAGCACCGGCTCGCCGCTCGCGATCGCGGCCTGGCACAGCTCGTACACCGCGCCCTCGACGCATCCGCCGGAGACGCTGCCGACCGCCTCGCCGTCCGCGTCCACGGCCAGCGCCGCCCCGGGGTCGCGCGGTGCGCTGCCGGAGACGCCGACGACGGTGGCCACGGCGAAGGAGCGGCCGGCCGCGTGCCAGGCCCGCAACTGCTCGGCGATGTCCTGCATGGGGGCTCCTTACACGGTTTCGACAGTAGCGGGAGACGCCGCCGTACGGGAAACGATCCCGGACGGCGGCGGTGGTGCCCAAGGGGGTGGGCGCCCGAGCAGCGGCGGGATGCGGCCGACTAGTGCACGCCCAGCCAGGACTTGACCGGCGTGATCGCGAAGTACACCACGAACACCGCGGTGAGGATCCACATCAGCGGCCCGGGCTCGCGCCACCGTCCCAGCCCGGCCTTGATGACGGTGTACGAGATGACGCCGGCCGCGACGCCCGCGGTGATGCTGTACGTGAACGGCATCAGCACGCAGGTGAGGAAGGCCGGGATCGCCACCTCGCGGTCGGACCAGTCGATGTGCCGGGCCTGGCTCATCATCATCGAGCCGATCACGACCAGGGCGGCCGAGGCCACCTCGACCGGGACGATCCCGGCGATCGGCGAGAAGAACAGCATCAGCGCGAACAGGGCGCCGGTGACGGTGGAGGCGAGTCCGGTGCGGGCGCCGTCGCCGACGCCGGTGGCGGACTCGACGAAGACGGTCTGCCCGGAGGCGCCCGCCAGGCCGCCGACCGCGCCGCCCGCGCCGTCGATGAACAGCGCCTTGGACAGCCCGGGCATCCGGCCCTGCCGGTCGGCCAGTCCGGCCTCGGCGCCGACGCCGATGATGGTGGCCATCGCGTCGAAGAAGCCGGCCAGCACCAGGGTGAACACCGCGACCGAGGCGCTGATGGCGCCCATGCCGTGACCGCCGAAGGCGCCGAACAGGTCGACGTGGCCGAACAGGCCGAAGTCGGGTGCCGAGACCGGGCTGCCGGGCCAGACCGGCACCGAGTTCTTCCAGGCCTCGGCCGGTACGTGCGCGGCCCGGTTGACGATCATCGCGAGCACGGTGCCGCCGGCGACGCCGATCAGGATCGCGCCGCGGACGCCGCGCGCCATCAGCACGAAGATCGCCAGCAGGGTGACGCAGAAGACGAGCACCGGCCAGCCGGCCAGCTCGCCGGTGGGGCCGAGCGAGAGCGGAGTGGGGCCGCCGGTGTGCATGAACCCGGCCTTGTGGAGGCCGATCACGGTGACGAACAGGCCGATGCCGATGGTGATGGCGTGCTTGAGCGGCAGCGGGATGCCGTTCATGATCCTCTCGCGCAGCCCGGAGACGACCAGCAGCACGATCAGCAGGCCGTAGATCACGCACAGGCCCATGGCCTGGGCCCAGGTGGTGTGCGGGACGACCAGCGCGGAGACCGCGCCGGAGACGGAGAGGCCCGCGGCGAGGGCGAGCGGGACGTTGCCGACCAGGCCCATCAGGACGGTGGTGACGGCGGCGGCCAGCGCGGTGGCGGTGGTCAGCGCGGCGTGGTCCAGCTTGACGCCGGTGGCGTCCGCGCCGCTCAGGATGAGCGGGTTGAGGAGGATGATGTAGGCCATCGCCATGAAGGTGGTGAGTCCACCGCGCAGTTCGTTGGCGAGGGTCGATCCCCGGGCCGAGATCTTGAAGTAGGCGTCCAGCGCGCCGGTGGGGCGCGGTGCCGGGGACGACGGGTGGGGGCTGTCCGCGGCGGGTCCGCCGTCGGCGGGTCTGTCTTCGGTGGTGCCGGGTTCCGTGGGGATCCTGGTCATGTCCACTCCCAAGTGTCAAAGGGGGTTGGGGTGGGCGAGCCGACCTGACTGCCGGTCAACGAGGCGGCACAGGGGGACGTATCGACTCACGGGGGCACTCGCGGGCAGGGTGGAGTGCTGGCGGTGCGGGCAGGGGTGGTGCTGGTGCGCACCGCTGCGGACCCCGGCGTGGGCAGGGCAGCGGGTGTGGGGGCGTCCCCGGGGCCCCGGGGCGGCGGGGATGACGGTCACCGCCCCGGGGACGGGCCTCAGCCGGGCTGTTCGGTGGTCAGGTGCTCCGGCCGGACCGGGATCCGGTTGAGCGCGAGCCCGGTGGCGTTGCGGATGGCGGCCACGATGGACGGCGTCGCGGAGACGGTCGGCGCCTCGCCGACCCCGCGCAGCCCGTACGGCGCGTTGGGGTCGGGCAGTTCGAGCATCTCCACCGGGATCGGCGGGGTGTCCAGGATGGTGGGGATCAGGTAGTCGGTGAAGGAGGCGTTGCGCACCTTGCCGTCCCGCACGATGATCTCCTCCATCACCGCGAGGCCCAGCGCCTGGGTGCAGCCGCCCTGGATCTGGCCGACCACGGAGAGCGGGTTGAGCGCCTTGCCGACGTCCTGGACGGCGGTGAGCTCGACCACCTTGACCAGGCCCAGTTCCACGTCCACGTCCACCACCGCGCGGTTGGCGCAGAAGGTGTACTGGACGTGGCCGAAGCCCTGGCCGGTCTCCTTGTCGAAGGGCTGGGTGGGCCGGTGGTGGTGCTCGCGGGTCTGCTCGATGACGTCGTCGCCGAGCAGGTCGACGATGGAGACCAGCGTGCCGGCCCCGGCCGAGACCACCTTGCCGCCGGTCAGCACCAGGTCGTCGTGGGTCCAGCCGTAGCGCCGGCGTCCCCGGTCGAGCAGTTCCCGGCGCACCGCCTCGGCGGCCAGCTTCACCGCGCCGCCCGTCATGTACGTCTGGCGCGAGGCGGAGGTCGAACCGGCCGACCCCACCTCGGTGTTGGCCGGGTGGATGGTGACCTGCTCGACGCCCAGCTCGGTGCGGGCGATCTGGGCGTGCACGGTGACGCCGCCCTGGCCGACCTCGGCCATCGCGGTGTGCACCATGGCGACCGGCTCGCCGCCGATCACCTCCAGCCGCACCCGGGCGGTGGAGTAGTCGTCGAAGCCCTCGGAGAAGCCGACGTTCTTGATGCCGACCGAGTAGCCGACGCCGCGCACGATCCCCTCGCCGTGCGAGGTGTTGGACAGGGCCCCGGGCAGCCGGCGGATGTCCGGGTGCTCGGTGTCCAGCGGCGGCGGCAGCGGCATCTCCTTGGCCCGCCGGAGCAGTTCGGCCACCGGCGCGGGCGCGTCGATCTCCTGCCCGGTGGGCATGAAGTCGCCCTGCGAGACGGCGTTGAGCTGCCGCAACTCCACCGGGTCCATGCCCAGTTCGACGGCCAGCTTGTCCATCTGCGACTCGTAGCCGAACGCCGCCTGCACCGCGCCGAAGCCGCGCATCGCCCCGCAGGACGGGTTGTTGCTGTACAGGGCGATGGCGTGCATCCGCACGTTCGGGATGACGTACGGGCCGTGCCCGAGCGAGGCCGCGTTGCCGACCACGGCGGGGGAGGCGGAGGCGTAGGCGCCGCCGTCCAGCACGATCCGGCAGTCGGCGAAGACCAGCCTGCCGTCCCGGGTGGCGCCGTGCTCGTAGTGCATCCGCGCCGGGTGGCGGTGGACGTGGCCGAAGAAGGACTCGTCCCGCGAGTAGACGATCTTGACCGGCTTGCCGGTGTGCTGGGCCAGCAGACAGGCGTGGATCTGCATCGACAGGTCCTCGCGGCCGCCGAACGCGCCGCCGACGCCGGCCAGCGTGAGCCGGACCTTCTCCTCCGGGAGGTCGAGCACCGGGGCCATCTGCTGGCGGTCGACGTGCAGCCACTGGGTGGCGATGTAGAGGTCGATGCCGCCGTCCTCGGCGGGCACCGCGAGGCCGGACTCCGGGCCGAGGAAGGCCTGGTCCTGCATGCCGACCTCGTAGTCGCCGCTGACGATCACGTCCGCCAGCGCCCGCACCTCGTCGGTCACGCCGCGGCCGGAGACCAGCCGCTGCTCGTGGCAGATGTTGCCGTACGCATGGGACTTGTACTCGTGCGGCTCGTGCACGTACCCGTGGGTCTCCGGGTCGAGGCACTGCTCCTCGGTGACGATCGGGGTGAGCACCTCGTACTCGACCGCGATCCTCTTCACCGCGCGGCGGGCCGTCTCCGGGTGGTCGGCGGCGACCAGGGCGATCGCCTCGCCGTGGTACCGGATCCTGTCGATGGCCAGGGCCGGCTGGTCCTGGATCTCCAGGCCGTAGTACTTCGAGCCGGGGATGTCCTCGTGCGTCAGCACCGCGTACACCCCGGGCACCTTGAGCGCCTCGGAGATGTCCACCGAGAGGATGTTCGCCCGGGGGTGCGGCGAGCGCAGCGCCGTGCCCCAGAGCATGTCCTCGTGCCACAGGTCGGAGGCGTAGGCGAACTCGCCCCGGACCTTCAGGTTGCCGTCCGGGCGCAGCGGGGAGCCGCCGATGCCGTCCTTGGAGGCCTGGTTGATGTTCTGGAGGTTCTTCTGTCCCCGGATCGTCCGCCGGACCGTCCGCCCGCTCATTCCGAGGCCCCCGCTCCCGCGCAGGTGCGGGCCGAGGCCAGCCGCACCGCGTCCATGATCTTCTCGTAGCCGGTGCAGCGGCACAGGTTGCCGGACAGCGCCTCGCGGATGTCGTCGTCGCTCGGCTGCGGATCGGCGGCCAGCAGCGCGTCGGTCTGCACCAGCAGGCCGGGCGTGCAGAAGCCGCACTGGACGGCGCCGGCGTCGACGAACGCCTGCTGGACCAGGCCCAGTTCGCCGTCCTCCCCGCCCAGGCCCTCGACCGTGCGCACCTCGCGGTCCTGCACCTGGCCGGCCGCGACCAGGCAGGAGCAGACCGGGACGCCGTCCAGGTAGACCGTGCAGGAGCCGCACTCGCCCTGCTCGCAGGCGTTCTTCGAGCCCGGCAGGCCGACCCGCTCGCGCAGCACGTACAGCAGGCTCTCGCCCTCCCACACGTCGTCGGCCTCGACCGGCTTGCCGTTGGCGGTGAAAGTGACCCTCATGCCGCGCTCCTGATCTGCTTGCCGTAGTCGTTCCAGGTCCAGGTGAGGGTGCGGCGGGCCATCACGGCGAGCGCGTGCCGGCGGTAGTCGGCGGTGCCCCGCACGTCGTCGATCGGCGAGGCCGCGGCCTTGACCAGCTCGCCGAAGCGCTGGACCACCTCGGTGCCCAGCAGTTCCCCGGACTCCCACAGGCCGCGCTCGGCGAGCACGCCCCGGAGGTACTCCTCGGCCTCGACGGCGCGCCGCGGCGTGGGGGCGGCCGAACCGATGCCGGTGCCGACGGTTCCGTTCCTCGGGTGCAGGGCGAAGCCGAACGCGCAGACCGCGATCACCATGGCGTTGCGGGTGCCGATCTTCGAGAACTGCTGCGGCCCGTCCGCCACCGGGATCCGCACGGCCCGGATCAGCTCGTCGGCCTCCAGGCAGTTGCGCTTCACCCCGACGTAGAAGTCGTCGATCGGGATCAGCCGGGTGCCGCGCACCGAGGCCGCCTCGACGAACACGTCCCGTCCGGCCGCCAGCAGCGCCGGGTGCGCGTCGCCGGCCGGGGAGGCCGCGCCGAGGTTGCCGCCGACGCTGCCCCGGTTGCGGATCTGGGGGGATCCGACGGTGCGGGCCGCCAGCGCCAGCCCGGGCAGCGGACCGGACAGCTCCGCGATGATCCGGGCGTACGGGACCGCGGCGCCGAGCCGCACGACGCCGTCGTCGTTCGACCATTCGGTGAGCTCGGTGATGCGGTTCAGGTCGAGAATCGCGGATGGCCGGTGCACGTCGAAGTTCAGCTCGACCATGACGTCCGTACCGCCCGAAAGGGGCAGCGCGGTCGGGTACTCGGCCTTCGCCGCGAGTGCCTCGTCCCAGGTGGCGGGCCGAAGGAACTCCATGCGGGTGTCTCCTCAAGTCTTCGCCCGCCGGGTGTCCGGCGGCGTGTCGCCCAGTGAACCGCTGTGACGCGGCCCACTGGCAGTCACCGATGGCATGAAGCCCCGGCTGTGAGCCCGCCCGGCATCCTGTACGTTCCTCTAAGGAGGGGAATCTCGCAGCCCGGGTGTTCGCCGGGTGCTACCTACGACCGTAGTCCGGCCGGGATGCGCGGGCTACGGACCCGCGCGCACGCCCGCTCGGTCAGGCCCTATCGTTACCCCTTCGCCCCTCCCCCCAAGCCCCGTTAAGGAGTCCGCGGATGCGCGTCCGTGACCTGCTCGCCCCCGGCGCCCCGCGACTGCGCCTGCTCGCGGCCGAGGAAGAGCTGGACCGGCAGGTCAGCGGCGTGATGACGACGGACCTCCAGGACCCGGGCCGCTACCTGCACGGCGGCGAACTGGTGCTCACCGGCATGCTCTGGCGCACCGTCCCGGCCGACTCCGAGCGTTTCGTCCGCACCCTGGCGGCCGGCGGCGCGGTGGCCCTGGCGGCCGGCGAGGCCGAGGTCGGCCCGGTGCCCGAGGACCTGGTCGAGGCCTGCCGGCGGCACCGGATGCCGCTGCTCGCCGTCCCCGACGACATCGCCTTCGGCACCGTCACCGAGTTCATCGGCCGCCAGGTCTCCGCGGACCGCGCGGCCGACCTCGCCGCCCTGGTCGACCGGCACCGCCTGCTGGTCTCGGCGGCCGGCGGCGGCGGACTGGACGCGGTGCTGGACCTGCTCGGCGGTGACCTCGACCTGGACTGCTGGGTGCTCACCCCGACCGGCGCGGTGATCGCCGGCCCCGCCGAACGGCTCTCCGCCCAGGACCGCGACCAGCTGGTCCGCGCCCACCTCGCCGCCCAGCGCCAGCGCCGCCGCCCCCCGCACCGGGCCCGGCTGGCGGCCGGCTCCTACTCGCTGCTGCCCGCCCCGGTCTCCGCCGAGCACGACGCGCCGCTGGTGGACTGGGTGCTCGCGGTGGCCGGCGACGTCACCGAGTGGACCCCCAAGCGCCAGCAGCTCGCCGAGAACCTGGCCCGGCTGGTGGCCGCCGAGCGCCACCGCCGCGACGAGGGCCGCCGGCTGCGCCGCCGCCTCGCCGACGAGGTGCTCGCCCTGCTGCGCCGCGACGCCGACCCGGCCGAGATCAGCCGCACCCTGTACGCCTCCTCGGCGATGGCCGTCGGCTACGAGATCCCCGATCCCAAGTCCCGGGCGCAGGAAGGCTCCTGGCTGGTGCTCAGTGCCGAGGGCACCGGCCTGCCGGAGGGCACCGTACGGGCGGTGCTGGAGGAGGCGCTCGGCGGCGGCGCCGACCGGGCCCTGGTCGCCGGGACGGGCACCGGCGCCGTGGTGGTGCTGCCCGCCCCGGAGGGCCCGGTGCCCGCCGACGCCCTGCGCGAGCTGCTCGCCCCGCTGGAGGCCGGGCTCGGCTCGGAGGGCCGGATCACCCTCGGGGTCTCCGCCCCCGCCTCCGGGGCCGGCGGTCTGCGCGGCGCCCTGGAGGAGGCCCGGCACGCCCGCCGGATCGCCGCCTCCCGGGTCGGCCGGGTCTGCGTCGCGGGCCCCGAGGAGCTCGCCTCGCACGTGCTGCTGCTGGCCGCCGTCCCGGACGAGGTGCGCCGCGCCTTCCGCGGCCGGCTGCTGGACAAGGTGATCGCGTACGACATCGAGCACCAGGCGGACCTGGTCCGCACCCTGGAGGCCTTCCTGCGCTCGGACGGTTCCTGGACCCGTTGCGCCGCGCAGCTGCACGTCCACGTGAACACCCTGCGGTACCGGATCGGCCGGATCGAGGAGCTGACGGGGCGTGACCTCTCCCGGCTGGAGGACCGGGTGGACTTCTACCTGGCGCTGGAGCTGGCCTGACGCCGCGCCCGGACATGCGGCAGGGCCCGGCGGGGCCGCGGGGGGGGGGGGGCCCGCCCCGACGGGTGGCCGCGGCCCGCCCGCCCCCTGGGCCCGGGTGTACGAGGTGAGCCCCAGGAAGGCGGGCCGGGCCAACTTCTTCCACTGCTCGGTGGTGTGCGGGCCGGTGCCCTCCTCGACCTGGACGGTGGTCGGGGCCTTGGCTGCGGCGCGGATCGCCTCGCCGTCCTCGTAGCCGTCGCCCTTGGAACCGCTGACCAGCAGGGCGACCTTCGGCGGCTGCGGGGCGGTCTTCAGGATGTTGACCGGGTTGTTGGCCTCGCGCAGCTTGGCGTCCTTGCCGACCAGGGAGTCCGGCTCCTGGGCCGGGTCGTTGTAGCCGGACATCGCGATGGCGGCCCGGTACCGGTTGGGGTGGGACAGCGACAGCTTGGCGGCGCAGTGCGCGCCGGCCGAGTAGCCGGCGATCGCCCAGCGGTCCGCGGACGGGTCCGCCCGGAAGTTGTCCAGCACCATCTGCGGGACGTCGCGGGTGACCCAGGCGTCGGCGTTGATCTTGCCGGGGATGTCGGTGCAGCCCGCGTCCTGGTTGTTCAGCAGCTTCGTGCGGGGCGAGACCAGGATGAACGGGGCGACCTTGCCCTGCTGCATCAGCGGCTTGAGCTGCTCGGAGACCTTGAGGGTGCCGTACCAGGTGGAGGAGGAGCCGGGGTAGCCCGGGATCAGCTCGACCACGGGGAACTTCTTGTCCTTGAACGCCGGGTCGTTGTACTGCGGCGGCAGCCAGACCAGCACCTCGCCGTCGACCCCGGACACCTGGCCCTTGAGCTCGGTCCGCTGCACGTCGTTCGGGACGAGCGGGTCGTTCACGCCGCCGAAGCTCTGCTTGACCTTCGGCGGCTCCTTGGCGGCCTCACCGCCCTGGCCCGCCGTGGCGGCCGGGTCGACCGGCGCCAGGACGGGCACCGCGCGGACGTGGTTCCCGGTGCCGAGCAGGTCGTCCCAGTTGCCGTAGATCAGGTTGGCGTTGTTGACCATCACGAAGACCATCAGGACGGCCGTGACCTGGCAGAACATGATCATGACGATCCGGGTGAGGTAGCGCACCGGCTGCGGGCCGCCGACCTTCCCCCAGAACAGCAGCGCCACTGTGATGGACACCGGCACCAGGATGACGGTGAGGAGGAAGAATGGCGTACCTGTCAGTTCCATCGAGTTCTCGTATCGGGTCGCACGCCGCCCGGGCCCCACTCGCCCGAACGCACGTCAATGGCATCAGACGGTGATGGACCGATGATCGGTTGCCGTCCGAATCTGTGCGGAACCTGAGAGGAACATCACGTTCTCGCGATGAACCCGTTCGGATCGGCGCCTAAGTCTGCCACCCGGACAGACGTCGTCCGGACCAGATGTTCAGCGAACTACCAGGAAAGGTCCCCCGGGGCACCTTACCTCCCAGGCCATTGGGCCTGCCGGGCGAGGCGGTGCGATCCCGCGCGACCAGGGAAGGGAGACTATGGGGATGAGCATCACCCGCTTTCGCCCGTCCCGCCGCTTCTGGCCCGTGTGCGCCGTCCTGGCACTCGCGGTCACCGCGGCCGGTTGCAGCAGTACCGGAGGCAGACGCGCCGAGGAGGCCCGCGCCAAGGCCGCGGCCACCGGCGGCAGCGCCGTCACCACCCCGCGTTGGAAGGTCGCCATGGTGACCCACGCCGGAGCCGGCGACGCCTTCTGGGACACTGTGCGCAAGGGCGCCGAGCAGGCCGCCGCCAAGGACAACATCACCTTCCTGTACTCCAACGACGCGCAGACCCAGAACCAGGTCCAGCTCGTCCAGGCCGCCATCGACCAGAAGGTCGACGGCCTGCTGGTCACCCTCGCCAAGGGCGACGCCATGGCCGACGTCCTCGGCAAGGCCGAGGCCGCGGGCATCCCCGTGATCACCATCAACTCCGGCCAGGAGTTCTCGCAGAAGTTCGGCGCGCTGACCCACATCGGCCAGGACGAGTCCACCGCCGGCCAGGCGGCCGGTGCCGAGCTGGCCTCGCGCGGCCGCAAGAACGTGCTCTGCGTGATCCACGAGCAGGGCAACGTCGGTCAGGAGCAGCGCTGCTCCGGAGCCCGGTCCAAGGCCGGCGGCGCCTTCCAGGTGCTCTACGTCAACGGCGTCGACATGCCCGACGCCCGCGCCGCGATCTCCGCCAAGCTCCAGGCCGACCCGGCCATCGACACCGTGCTCACCCTCTCCGGCCCGATGGCCGCCACCGGTCTCCAGGCCGTCCAGGACGCCCGCCGCAGCGTCGAGCTGGACACCTTCGACCTGGGCACCCAGGTGGTGTCCGGGCTCAAGTCCGGCAGCGTCGGCTTCGCCGTCGACCAGCAGCCCTACCTCCAGGGCTACACGGGCGTCGACCTGATCTGGCTGTACAAGTACAACCTGAACATGCTCGGGGGCGGCAAGCCCGTCGAGACCGGTCCGCAGATCCTGACCAAGGACAACGCCGACGCGCTCGCCGAGTACGTCGCGAGGGGGACCAGGTGAGCAGCCCCGACCTCCTCGCCCACGACGGCCTGGTCGACGGCCGCCCGGCGGCCCTGCGGCGGCTCCTCGCCCGCCCCGAGCTGGGCGCGCTGATCGCCGCCGTCGCGGTCTTCGCGGTCTTCGCCGCCGTCGCCGAACCCTTCCTGCGGGTCTCCTCGCTGGGCACCGTGCTGTACGCGGCCTCCACCATCGGGATCATGGCGGTGCCGGTCTCGCTGCTGATGATCGGCGGCGAGTTCGACCTCTCGGCCGGCGTACTGGTCACCACCGCGGCGCTGACCTCCTCGATGGTCTCGTACCAGTTCACCGCGGTGACCTGGGTCGGCGTGCTGGTCTCGCTGGCGACCACGCTGGCCGTCGGCTGGTTCAACGGGTGGATGCTCGGCCGCACCAGGCTGCCCAGCTTCATCGTCACGCTCGGCACCTTCCTGATGCTGACCGGCGCCAACCTGGGCGTCACCAAGGCGATCTCCGGCACCGTCTCCACCAAGTCGATCTCCGACATGGAGGGCTTCGCCTCCTGCCGCTGGCTGTTCGCCTCCGAGGTGACCGTCGGCGGGCTGACGATCAAGGCCACCGTCTGGTGGTGGCTCGGCCTGCTCGCGGTCGGCAGCTGGGTGCTGCTGCGCACCCGCTTCGGCAACTGGATCTTCGCGGTCGGCGGCGACGCGGAGGCGGCCCGCGCGGTCGGCGTGCCGGTCGCCCGGACGAAGACCCTGCTCTACCTGGGCGTCGGCTTCGGCGCCTGGGTGCTCGGCCAGCACCTGCTGTTCTCCTTCGACACCGTGCAGTCCGGCGAGGGCGTCGGCAACGAGCTGATCTACATCGTCGCGGCCGTCATCGGCGGCTGCCTGATCACCGGCGGCTACGGCTCGGTGGTCGGCTCCGCGCTCGGCGCGCTGATCTTCGGCATGGTCAGCAAGGGGATCATCTACGCCCAGTGGAACCCGGACTGGTTCAAGTTCTTCCTCGGTGCGATGCTGCTGCTGGCCGCGCTGCTGAACGCCTACGTCAAGCGCCGGGCCGAGCGGGGGCCGCGATGAGCACGGACATGACGAGCGCGGCCGCGGCGGGCACCGAACTGCTCTCCCTGGAAGGCGTCGGCAAGAGCTACGGCACCGTCCGCGCGCTGCAGGACGTCTCGCTGACCCTGCGGGCCGGCGAGATCAGCTGCGTGCTCGGCGACAACGGGGCCGGCAAGTCCACCCTGATCAAGATCATCGCGGGGCTGCACCAGCACGACGAGGGCACCTTCACCGTCGGCGGCGAGGAGGTCCGCCTGGACTCCCCGCGCCAGGCCCTGGAGCGCGGCATCGCCACCGTCTACCAGGACCTCGCGGTCGTCCCGCTGATGCCGGTCTGGCGCAACTTCTTCCTCGGCTCCGAGCGGGGCACGCGCCGCTGGGGCGGCCTGCGGCTGGACGCCGACGGGATGCGCGCCACCACCCGCGAGGCGCTCGCCAGGATGGGCATCGACCTGTACGACGTCGACCGGCCGATCGGCACCCTCTCCGGCGGGCAGCGCCAGTGCGTGGCCATCGCCCGCGCGGTGCACTTCGGCGCCAGGGTGCTGATCCTGGACGAGCCCACCGCCGCGCTCGGCGTCAAGCAGTCCGGAGTGGTGCTCAAGTACGTCACCGCCGCCCGCGACGCCGGGCTCGGGGTCGTGCTGATCACCCACAACCCGCACCACGCGTACCTGGTCGGCGACCACTTCACCCTGCTCAAGCGGGGCCGGATGGCGGGCAGCCACCCGCGGGCCGAGATCGGCCTCGAACAGCTCACCACCGAGATGGCCGGGGGCTCCGACCTCGCCGAGCTCTCGCACGAGCTGGCCCGGCCCTCCGTTTCCGACCCCAGCGACCCCGACCCCCGTGACCCCGACCCAGGCGAGGAGCGTCCGCAGCCGTGACCGGCTCCCAAGGCAGCACCCGGCCACCCGTCCTGCCCACCCTGCTCGGCCTCGGCCCGCGCGCCGAGCGCCGACGCCGCGCCCTGCCCGCCGGGATACTGCGGCTGCCCACCATCGGCGTCGACATCGGCGGCACCAAGGTGGTCGCCGGGGTGGTGGACGGCGAGGGCAAGGTGCTGGAGAAGCTGCGCACGGACACGCCGCACAAGAGCAAGAGCCCCAAGGTGGTCGAGGACGTCATCGTCGAGCTGGTGCTCCAGCTCGCCGACCGGCACGACGTCCACGCCGTCGGCATCGGCGCGGCCGGCTGGGTCGACGCCGACCGCTCCAAGGTGCTGTTCGCCCCGCACCTCAACTGGCGCAACGAGCCGCTCCGGGAGGCGCTCAGCGAGCGGCTGCGCTTCCCGGTGATCGTGGAGAACGACGCCAACGCGGCCGCCTGGGCCGAGTGGCGCTTCGGCGCCGGGCGCGGCGAGGACCACATGGTGATGCTCACCCTGGGCACCGGCATCGGCGGCGCGGTGGTCCGGGACGGCTACGTGGACCGCGGCAAGTACGGCCTGGCGGGCGAGTTCGGGCACATGCAGGTGCTGCCCGGCGGCCACCGCTGCCCGTGCGGCAACCGGGGCTGCTGGGAGCAGTACTCCTCCGGCAACGCGCTGGTGCGCGACGCGCGCGAGCTGGTCGCCGAGGAGTCGCCGGTGGTGCAGCCGCTGCTGGCCCGGGCGGGCGGCACGGTCGAGGGCATCACCGGCCCGCTGGTCACCGAGGCCGCCCAGGACGGCGACCCGACCGCGACCGAGCTGCTCTACGAGGTCGGCACCTGGCTCGGCGTCGGCATCGCCAACCTGGCCGCCGCGCTGGACCCCGGCCGCTTCGTCATCGGCGGCGGGGTCTCCGAGGCGGGCGACCTGCTGCTCGGCCCGGCCCGGGACACCTTCCGCCGCACCCTCACCGGGCGCGGGTTCCGCCCGGAGGCCGCCATCGTGCACGCCGCCCTCGGCAACGAGGCGGGCCTGGTCGGCGCGGCCGACCTGGCCCGGCAGGTGGCGCGGCGCTTCCGCACGATCAAGCGGCGGCGGGTGGAGCGCAGCGCGCTGTAGGCGGGGGCGGGGCGGTGCGGTTGTCGGATCATTCCTCCTGTGGAACAACTGATGAGTTGACGTCGACTCAGGAGGACTCGTATGAGAGCTCTGCCCCGCCTCGCGCCGTCTCTGTTACTCACCACCGCACTGGTCTGGTCCGGCGTCGGGCCGGCCGGCGCCGCGGCCCCGCCGTCGAAGGCGCCGGAGGCGGTGGGCTGGGGCGGTGCGGTGGCCACCGTCGACGCCGACGCCACCGCCGCCGGCATCGAGGTGCTGCGCAAGGGCGGCAACGCGGTCGACGCGGCCGTCGCCGCCGCCGCGGCCCTCGGGGTCACCGAGCCGTACTCCTCCGGCGTCGGCGGCGGCGGGTACTTCGTCTACTACGACCACGCCACCGGACGGGTGCACACCATCGACGGCCGCGAGACGGCCGGCCGCACCGCCGACAGCGGCCTGTTCCTGGAGGACGGCAAACCGCTGGCCTTCGCCGACGCCGTCACCAGCGGACTGTCCGTCGGAGTGCCCGGCACCCCCGCCACCTGGGACGCCGCGCTGCGCCACTGGGGCACCCGCTCGCTCGCCCAGAACCTCGAACCGGCCGAGCGGATCGCCGACAACGGCTTCGTCGTCGACGACACCTTCCGCAGCCAGACCGCCGACAACTACGCCCGGTTCAAGGACTTCCCGGCCACCGCCAAGCTCTACCTGCCGAACGGCAAACCCCCCGAGACCGGCAGCCTGCTGCGCAACCCCGACCTCGCCGCCACCTACCGGCTGCTCGCCAAGGACGGCGTCAAGGCCTTCTACCAGGGTGAGTTGGCCGGGGACATCGTCAACACCGTGCAGCACCCGCCGGTCGACCCGGCCTCCGGCCGCAACGCCCGCCCCGGCCGGGTCGACACCACCGACCTCGCCGACTACCGGGTCCGCGACCAGGCGCCCACCCACGTCTCCCACGGCGCCTACGACGTCTACGCGATGGCCCCCTCCAGCTCCGGCGGTACCACCGTCGGCGAGGCGCTCAACATCCTGGAGGACGGCGGCGACGTCTCCGCGTACAGCAGCACCCAGTACTACCACCACTTCCTGGAGGCCTCCCGGATCGCCTTCGCCGACCGCAACCGCTGGGTCGGCGACCCGGCCTTCAACGACGTCCCCACCAAGCAGCTGCTCTCCGAGCGCTACGCCGCCTCCCGGGCCTGCCTGATCAGCCCGGACCACGCGCTCACCAGCCCGCTCGCCCCCGGCGACCCGCGCCACCCGGCCCCCTGCGCCGACACCGGCCAGGCCGTCGCCGAGCCGTACGAGGGCCCCAACACCACCCACCTGACGGTCGCCGACCGCTGGGGCGACATCGTCTCCTACACGCTCACCATCGAGCAGACCGGCGGCAGCGGCATCACCGTCCCCGGCCGGGGCTTCCTGCTCAACAACGAGCTGACCGACTTCGACTTCACCCCGCTCGCGCCCGGCGTCCCCGACCCCAACCTGCCGGGCCCGGGCAAGCGGCCGCGCTCCTCGATGTCCCCGACGATCGTGCTGCGCGACGGCGAGCCGGTGCTCGCGACCGGCAGCCCCGGCGGCGCGACCATCATCACCACCACCCTCCAGGTGCTGCTCGGGCGGCTCGACCGCGGCCTGAGCCTGGAGCAGGCCATCGCCGCGCCGCGCGCCAGCCAGCGCAACGGCGCCACGACCCAGGCCGAGCCCGGCTTCCTGGCGCTGCCCGAGCGGGCAGCGCTGGAGGGCCTCGGACAGAGCTTCGTCAACGGCGGCGAGATCGGCGCCGCCACCGGCGTGGAACGGCTGCCGGACGGCCGCTGGGTGGCCGCCGCCGAACCCGTGCGGCGCGGCGGCGGCTCGGCCGCGGTGGTCCGGCCCGCGCGCTGATCGGGCCGGACTGTCGGTGCCGGACGGTATGTTCGGGGTGGGCCTCCCGCGCGAGGGCGGCCCACCCCGTCCGCATGCCCGTCCGCACCGAACCACCGGGAAGGCCGCCCGCCGTGACCGTCCGCATCGCCACCTGGAACATCAACTCCGTCACCGCGCGGCTGCCCAAGCTCCTGGAGTGGCTGGAGAGCGCCAAGCCCGACGTGCTCTGCCTCCAGGAGCTCAAGTGCGCGGCCGACGCCTTCCCGTACGAGGCGGTCCGCGAGCTCGGCTACGAGACGGCCGCGCACGGCAACGGCCGCTGGAACGGCGTCGCGATCGTCTCCCGGATCGGCCTGGACGACGTCGTGCGCGGCCTGCCCGACCAGCCCGGCTACCTCGCCGACGGCGCCCTGCTGCCCGAGGTCGAGCCGCGCGCCGTCGCCGCCACCTGCGGCCCGGTCCGGGTCTGGTCGGTCTACGTGCCCAACGGCCGCGAGGTCGGCCACCCGCACTACGAGTACAAGCTGGAGTGGCTGGAGGCGCTGCGCAAGGCCGCCACCGAGGACGCCGCGGGCTCCCGCCCGTTCGCCGTCCTCGGGGACTTCAACATCGCCCCCACCGACGAGGACGTCTTCGACGCCGCCGCCTTCGAGGGCCTCACCCACGTCACCCCGGTCGAGCGCGCCGCGCTGACGTCCCTCGGCGAGATCGGCCTCCAGGACGTGCTGCCCCGCCCGCTCAAGTACGACCGCCCCTACACCTACTGGGACTACCGCCAGCTGGCCTTCCCGAAGAACCGGGGCATGCGGATCGACCTCACCTACGCCAACAAGCCCTTCGCCGACGCCGTCACCGACAGCTACGTGGACCGCGAGGCCCGCAAGGGCAAGGGAACCTCGGACCACGCGCCGGTCGTGGTGGACCTGGACCTCGACGTCTGAGCCGCGCCGCGGACGTCACGCCGGGTCACGGGCCGTAACCCGAACGGTCGTGAGCACTGGCCGAGCGCGGGGCGGGTGCCTACCGTCGGTGAATGACCGGGTGCAGTCGCTCGACCAGGTGGACATGGGAGTCCCCGGCTGCGCCCGAGAATCCCGGAGGTTCCGGCATGCGCCCCACGTGTACGGCCGCCGCCGTCCTGATCGGCGCGACGGCGCTGACCGGCCTGACGGCCCCCCTCGCATCCGCCAGGGACGGCTCGGCCTCGGTCAGCCCGTCCCGGGCCGCACCGGGCCAGACCGTGACGGTCACGGTCTCCTGCGAGAAGTCGGACAAGCCCGACGCCAGGACCATCACCGCCCGCTCCGCCGCCTTCGAGGGCGGTCCGGCGACCCTCACCCTGGGCCCCGACGGCAAGCACAGCGGCTCCGCCCGACTGGCCGGCCAGCACGCCGGGGACAGCAAGGTCGACGGCACCTGCCCGGACGGCGGCGCCTTCGCGACCACCGTCACGGTCGCCACCGCGACCTCCACCACCCCGGACAGGAGCACCGACAAGGACGCCCGGACGGACCCCGACAAGAGCCTCGGCGAATGGGGCGAGGCCGCGGGGGAGTGGGCCGGTTCGCTCGGGCAGTCCGGCGCCGGCAGCCAGCAGGTCGCCCCGCACGGCGCGGTGCAGACCGGCCTCGGCGGCTCGGTCGCGGCGAACCCGGCGGAGCTGGCCGGCGGCCTCGCGCTGGTCGCCGGCGGTGTCGGCGGCTTCTGGCTGCTGCGGAGGCGCGGTGCCTGACGGCCCCGCCGCCGCGTGCCCGCGCGCCCCTGCGCCGCGCCGCCGGACCCCGACGGGACCGGCGGCGCGGCGGCGGGTCAGACGGTTCGCGGCGCGGCGCCGCCGTGGCCCCAGCCGGCCTCGAAGCCCTCGACGCCCTCGCGGTGCAGCCGGTCCTGGTGCCGGAGGGTGCCGTCGGCCAGCAGGTACTGGGCCAGCACATAGGTCGCCATGATCCAGAACTGATGGCCCGGCAGCTCCCGCCACTTCGCCAGCTGGGTGGCGATCAACGTGTCGGAGAGCAGGAACAGCGCCCCGCCCAGCCCGGTCCGCCAGCCCAGCCCGGCCGAGGTGACGGCCGTCGAGGCGAGCAGCAGGCTGTAGCCCGCCACCGGGACGCGCAGGTCCCCGAGGTCCGGCCAGAGCTGCCCGACCAGGGTCACCCAGGCCGTCGCGTACGCGGCCGCGACCATCAGCGCCCGGCGGCGGTCGGTGAGCGCGCCGCGCTTGACGAACATCGTCACGTAGCAGACGTGCGCCGCCGCGAACGAGCCCATGCCCGCGAGGAACGCGGGATCGTTCTTCAGCTGGAGCAGCACGTCCCCGCCCGCGCTCAGCAGCAGGGCCGGCGCCAGCAGCTTCGGCGCCTCCTGCCCGGCCTTCCTGGCCGCCGCCACGCTCTGGGCCGCCAGCAGCGGCATCAGGGCCGGCTTGGTGGCGTTCTGGAGCACCGAGGCGCCGGAGACGATCGCGCCCAGGTGCGCCGCCGAGGTGGCCGCGAAGCCGCCCAGCAGGCCGGTGGCCGAGCGCAGGCGTGCCCCGAGGCCGGCGCGGTCGGTGGTACGGACAGTCATGCGTGCGCCTCTCGGTGATCCGCTGCTTCGGACCGACCCTAGAGGAGCCGGACCGGCGGCGGAAGGGCGGGTTACCGGTGCGTAACCCCGGTGGGCGGAGCCGGATGACGGGGCGGCCGGCAGGCGGAGCGCGGGCGACCGCTTCGAGGGCTCCTGCGGAGAGTTCCTCAGGAGGGCGGTTGCTGCCGACGGGTGGCCCGGGCACCGTCTAGTCTGGACCCCGACATGGATCAGCAGGACTACGCGGTCGGCGCCACCCGGGTGGCCGGCAGGCCGGACGGACGCGCGGGCGGGGCAGGACGGGGAACCGCCCACGCCGTCCTCGCCGTACGCGAAGCCGGTCCTGACGGCGGTCCCGCTGCCGGCTCCGCCACCGGTTCCGCCGGCGGACCTGGAACCGGCCCCGCCGACAGGGGACCTGGGACGGGCGCGGCGAGCGGTGCCGACGACGTGCGGGTGACCGACCCCCCGGCCGCCGACGTGACGCTCTCGCCCGATCCGGGGCTGCTGCGCCTGGCCCACTGGTTCGCCGCCGCCGCCCCCGGCACCGCCGACGACCTCTGCGCCGCCTCCTTCGGCCTCTACCCCGCCCGCCACCTCGGCGCCGCCGCCGAGCCCGCCGCCGATCCCGGCGTCAGCTGGTGGCACGGTCCCACCGCGCACTCGGCCGTGCCGGCGCGCCTCCGGGAGGACCGCACCGAGGGCGGCCTGCGCCGCGCCCGGCGCGACGACGCCGCGCTGCCCGTCGTCCGGTCAGGTGCCAAGCCGGGCAGGCCGGGTCGGCACCGCAGGCCCGAGCCCACGCGGGTGACGCCGCCCACCGTCGTGGCCCAGGACCGTTCCGGCGAGGAGATCCCCTCGGCCGAACGCCGGATCGCCGCCCGGCTGTTGCTCGCCCATCCGCTGGTCACCGCCTCCGGTCCGCACGCCGACGGCTTCCCGCTGATCCGCCGTCACCGGGACTGGCTGGCCGAACGGTTCGACACCCTGCTCGGCTACCGCCTCGTCGTCGGCCCCTGGCACGCCCGGCTCTGCAAGGCCGGCCTCGGCCCCGACGCCGCCCGCCGCCTCGAACACCCCGTCACCGGGGCGCCGTTCACCCCGGCAGGGTACGCCCAACTCGCCCTCGCACTGGCCCTGTTGGTCGACGCCCCGGAGGAGCTGGACTACCGGCGGCTGCTCGACGCGATGGGCGCCGCCGCTCCCGAACTCACCGCCGAACCGGCCGACCTCGCGATGGCGCTGGCCGCGCTGGCCGGCTGGCAGGTGCTCGGCGAGCTGCCGCCCGACCCGGCCGACGGCTCCTTCGTGCTGACCGTGGACCGCGAACTCGCCCGTGCCGTCCCGGCCGGCCCGCCCGCCCTCGCCGACGACCCCGCCGACCTGATCCGCCGCGCCGCCGACGCCGAGCCCGCCACCGCCGTCCGCCGGCTGCTCGCCGAGACACCCGCCGTCCTGGCCGCCGACCTCCCCGAGGACCACCGGGC
This sequence comes from Kitasatospora sp. NPDC127116, assembly GCF_042677365.1. Taxonomy (NCBI): domain Bacteria; kingdom Bacillati; phylum Actinomycetota; class Actinomycetes; order Kitasatosporales; family Streptomycetaceae; genus Kitasatospora; species Kitasatospora sp. NPDC127116. The sequence goes on along the minus strand of NZ_JBHXTL010000082.1, from coordinate 3,882 downwards.
CTGGCTGCAGGACCACCGGCTCAGCGGCCCGGCGGCGCTCGCCGAGTTCCTCGGCCTGGAGGCCGAGCTGCGGGCCGAGGGCGTCGCCCTGCTCGACCCGGCCGCCGAACTCACCGACCTCGCCCTCCCCGGTGCCGACACCGTCGCCCAGGCCGCCCTGCTGCTGGTCGAGCGCCTGGTCGAGGAGGTCCGCCCGCTGCCCGGCGAGGCGGTGGCCGGAGACGTCCCGATCCCGGACGCGCTGATAGACGGCGTCCTCGGCGACATCGCCGACGAGTACGGGCTGCCCGCCCGCTACCTCGCCGACCGCACCGCCCTGCGGCGAGACGCCCTCGACCTGCTCCACCGCCTCGCCCTGATGGCCCCCACCCCCCACCCGACCCGGCCCCCGGCCTGGCGCCTGCGCCCCCCGGCCGCCCGCTACGCCCCGGCTCCCGACCTCCACCCCACCCCCGGCAACGGCCGCCACTCGCGCCCCGGCCCGCTGGTCCCGCCCCCGGCCGGCCCCCGCGCCGAGCAGCGGGCGTAGCGGGGGACGCCGCTCTCCGGCGGCGGGGCCCGGCTCGGGCGGAGGGCGCGACGGGCTCGGGCCGGGAAGCATGGTGGCTCCGGGCCGGGAAACGCGACGGGCTCGGGCCGGGGAGCGTGGTGGTTCCGGACCGGGAGAGCAAGAAGCACCGGGTCCGGGGCGGGACCGCGGTGCCGGGCGGGGCGGTTGCTACTTGCTGGCGGAGGCGCTGGCCAGGGGGCCGTGTTCGACGGTTTCCACGGTGGCGCCGACGCCCAGGGTGCCGAGGGCGATGGAGACGAGGACGGCGGTGGCGGCGAGCAGCCGGCGGTGCCGTTGGGGCAGGGGGAAGCGCGGTTCCTGGTGGGGCGCCTGAGGGTTGGCGTTCATGACAGGGAGGTTTCCAGGGCGGCGTGAACGGTCGGTACGCGCGGGTGAAGTCCCGAGGGGGGTTTGGCGTCGGTTGGCCGCACACGCCCCAACCGTCGCCGGCCGGGGCGTATGCGCAGGTCAGCGGCGTGTGCCGGACTCGCCGACGGCCTCCCGGACGGCGTCCCGCAGGCCGTGCGGCGGCCGGAAGCGGGAGGGTGCGGCGGCCGGGTCCTCGCGGAGCTCCTTCACCAGCGAGACGCACAGCAGCAGCATCACCACCACGAACGGCAGCGCGACCAGGATCGTCGCGTTCTGCAGCGCGGTCAGCCCGCCGGCCAGCAGCAGGGCCGCCGCGACCCCGCCCATCAGCACGCCCCAGACCACCACCAGCCAGGTCCGCGGATGCAGCGAGCCCCGGCTGGAGAGCGAGCCGAGCACCAGCGAGGCCGAGTCGGCGCTGGTGATGAAGAAGGTCATCACCAGCAGCACCGCGACCACGCTGGTCACCGAGCCGAGCGGCAGCGAGCGCAGCATTTCGAACAGTGAGGCCTCCGGGCCCTGCGGGATGGTCGCGACCAGGTCGGCCGCACCGGTGGTGACCAGCCGGATCGCGGTGCCGCCCATCACGCAGAACCAGATGACCGTCGCCCCGCTGGGCACCAGCAGCACGCCGAGCAGGAACTGCCGGACGGTGCGGCCGCGCGAGATCCGGGCGATGAAGGTGCCGACGAAGGGCGCCCAGGAGAGCCACCAGGCCCAGTAGAAGATCGTCCAGGAGCCGAGCCAGCCCTCGTCGGTGAAGGCACCGGTCTGGGTGGACATGGCGAGCAGGTCGGAGAGGTAGCCGCCGACCGAGGAGGGGATCGCGTCCAGCACGAACACGGTCGGACCGACCACGAAGACGAAGACCATGATCAGCGAGGCGAGCACGACGTTCGCGGTGGAGAGCCACTTCACGCCCTTGTGCACCCCGGAGAACGCGGAGACCACGAACGCGGCGCTCAGCGAGGCGATGATGATCAGCTGGGCGTTCTGGGTGTTGCGGACGGACGAGATGTAGCCGAGCCCGTCGGCGACCTGGAGCGCGCCGAGGCCGAGGCTGGTCGCGGAGCCGAAGACGGTGGCGAACACGGCCAGCAGGTCGATCGTCCGCCCGGCCCAGCCGTCCGCGCCGCGCTGTCCGATCAGCGGGACGAAGGCGGCGGAGATCCGGTTGCCCCGGCCCTTGCGGAAGGTGGTGTAGGCGAGGGCCAGGCCGCCGACCGCGTAGATCGCCCACGGGTGCAGGGTCCAGTGGAAGAGCGAGAACTCCAGGGCCTGCTGGGCGGCGGCCGAGCTCTGCGGCTCCAGGCCGGAGCCGGGCTGCGGGGTGGCGAAGAGCTGGAGCGGCTCGCCGACGCCGTAGAACATCAGGCCGATGCCCATGCCGGCGCTGAACATCATGGCGATCCAGGCGACGGTGGAGAACTCGGGCTCGTCGTCGTCGCGGCCGAGCCGGATCCGGCCGAAGCGGCTGAACGCGAGCAGCAGGGCGACGACGAGGAAGACGTCGGCGGCCACCACGAACAGCCAGCCGAAGTTGTGCAGCACCCAGTCGAGCGCCGTGTCGGAGGTGCGGCCGAGCGAGTCCTCGGCGAAGACGCCCCACGCGACCACCGCCAGGACCAGGACGGCGCCGATGCCGAACACCGCCCGGTCGACCGGAAGGGTCGCGGCGGGTTCGTCGGGCTCCTTCGCGGGCGGGTCGGGCTGGGGCGGCTGGCTGCTCATCGGATGGACCTCTCGACATACTCGGCGCGTCCGGAGCGCTCGGACTGTCGGAACGCTCGGAACGCTCGGGATCAAGCTGTATGTCGCACTATGTCCAGTTCACTCCGCCGGTGGCGGGACGGCGCGCCGGGGGAGCGCCGGGTCGGGACCTACGTCCCGTCAGGCCGCCCGCCCCTCGCCGTAGTCGTGCGCGTGCCCGGAGTCGCGCGCGGTGGCGAGGCAGTGGGAGAGCGCCCGGCGGCTGCGGGAGAGGTCCTCGATCCGCGCGTCCAGGTCGGCGAGCTCGTCGTGCAGGGTGGCCAGCAGCTCCGGGCAGGCCTCCAGGACCGGGACGGGACCGGTGGCGCAGGGCAGCAGCTCGACGATGATCCGGGTGCTCAGACCGGCCGCGAGCAGACTGCGGATCTGCCACACCCGGACGGTGTCCTGCTCGCCGTACTCGCGGTGGCCGGCCGCCGTACGGTCCGGCCTGAGCAGGCCCTGCTCCTCGTAGTAGCGGAGCAGGCGGGTGGACACCCCGGTCAGGCGGGCGAGTTCTCCGATGCGCATGACCCGGCGAACGACGCCGCTCGCCGGGGTGTTCCCCGGGGGGCGGTCAGCCCTTGAGGAACTCCAGTGCCACGTCGCGCAGTTCGCACGTCGGCGTGGGCGGCCGGCCAGGAGGTCCGGGAGAGCGGGGTGGCTGACATCGGGTGCTCCTTCGCGGGCCGGGGTTTCGCCGACAGCGGGAACGGTAGGTGTTCACACCAGTGAGAAGGTCGAGCCGGAGAGCGGGAGCCCGCCCGGGACAGCCTTCGGGTCCCGGCTCTGGTCGCGCGCACCGGCGAACCGTCCACGCCGACACGGAAGGAACGCCGTTCATGGACGACGAGGTCCGTACCCCGGACGAAGCAGCCCCGACGCAGGTCGCCGGGACCGCGGCCACCCCGACGCAGGACGCCCCGGCGCTGGATGCCCCGGAGCAGGACGCCCCGGCGCTGGATGCCCCGGACCAGGACGGCCCGGAGCAGGACGGCCCGGCGCAGCCCGTCCGGGACGACGGGGTGGACCGCCGGACGGTGCTGCGGATGGTCTCCGCCGCCGGGGTGCTCGTCGCGCCCGTCCCGGCCGCCCCGCTGCCCGCCGCGGGCCGGGCGGCCGCCGAGGAGGTGCCCGCGCCCGGCCCCCTGCCCGGGCCCGGTTCCCTGCCCGGGCCCGTGCCCGAGGAGGTGCCCGCGCCCGGCCCCCTGCCC
>NZ_JBHXTL010000081.1:0-46245 GCF_042677365.1 Kitasatospora sp. NPDC127116 | reverse complement strand
TGGGGAGGGCGGTCGGCCGGCCGCCCTCCCCTCGCGCGCTTCGTTCACGCCTCGCGGCGGACGTCCACCAGCACCTTGCCCATGGTCTGCCGCGCGGCCATCGCCCGGTGCGCCGCGGCCACCCCGGACAGCGGCACGGTCCGGTCGATCCGCGCCACCACCCGCCGCTCGGCGGCGAGCCGGAACAGGTGGTCGGCGATGCTCTCGAACAGCGCCCGGTCCGTGAGCACGTGCCTGAGCCAGAAGCCCTGCACCCCCGCCGAGCGCTCGGTCAGGTCGCCCATCGTGAAGCCGTCCTCCACGCCCTCCCGCGCCCCGACCGACACCAGCCGCCCGAAGGGTGCCAGTCCGGCCAGCCCGGCGCGCAGCACCCGGCCGCCGACCGAGTCCACGAACAGGTCCAGCCCGCCCGACTCCGCGAGCCGCTCGCCCAGGTCGGGATCCTCGGAGTCCAGCACGGCGTCGGCGCCCAGCGAGCGCAGGAACTCCCGCTTCTCCGGGGTGGAGGCCAGGGCGACCACCCGGCCCGCCCCCAGCTCCCTGGCCAGCTGCACCGCCAGGTGACCGACCCCGCCCGCGGCCGCGGACACCCCGACGGCGTCGCCCGGCCGCAGCCGCCCCGACAGGACCAGCGCGCCGTACGCCGTCGCCCCCTGCTCCAGCAGCGCGAGCGCCTGCTCGTCGTCCACGCCGTCCGGCACCTCCACCGTGTGCGCCGCCTCGGGGGCGGCCGCCTCGGCGTACCCGCCGCCGGTGCGCAGCAGCGCGACGACCCTCCGGCCGTCCTCGCGGCGCCGCCCGACCGCGTCGACGCCGAGCACCAGCGGCAGCGGGAGCTGCAGGTACTCGCCGGCGCGGATCTCCAGGTCGGCGTAGTTGAGCCCGGCCAGGGTGACGTCCACCAGCACCTGGCCCGGCCCGGCCACCGGTTCCGGCACCGTCTCGATGCACAGCTCCTCCGGCCCGCCGTAGCGGTGGATCAGCGCGGCGCGCATCCCCTTCCCGTCCCGTTCCGCTTCCGCCTGGCCCACGGTCGTCTCCTCCACGGTCGTCTCGATCTCGGTCGTCTCGATCTCGGTCGTCTCGTTCACGGTCGTCTCGTTCACGGTCGCGTCGTCCACGCCCGCCCCGGGCCTCATCCGGCGAACAGCGCGAGCAGCGCGCTCTCCAGGGCGCGGACGGCCTCCGGGCTCTCGGCGACCACGCAGTACATCACCGAGCCGTCGGCCGGCCCGAAGTCGTTGCTGTACAGCACGCCGGTGCCGGTCCGCGGGTCGAAGGCCAGCCCGGCCGCGCCGAGCGCCGCCACGGCCTCGGCGAAGGACGGCACCTTGAGGCCGGCGAGCTCCAGCAGGTGGCGCGAGCCGCGGTGCTCCTCGCGCAGCAGGCGGGCGGCGAAGATGTCGTGCAGGTGGCTGGAGCCGGTGAGCCGGCCGTTGGTCTCGTGGAAGTAGATCTCGCCCCCGGGCGTCAGCACGGCGTCCGCGCTGACCGTGCCCCGGTAGCCGATCACCCGCAGCGACTCGCACAATCGGGCGCCCTGCTCGACGAGTTCGGCCAGGGCGCCCGCGTCCGGGGTGACCGGCGGGGTGATCTCGCCGACCACCACCGGCCGCATGACCATCTCACCGCAGCCGGCGAGCACCACGGCCGCGTCGTCGACGAGGAACTGGGCGTACAACGGCGCGCAGTCGGGGAAGTACCGCTCCACCACCACCCGTTGGCCGCGCCCGCCGGTCAGCCAGGTCCACCGCTCGGCCACGTACGCGGCCACCGCCGCCCGGTCCGGCAGCGGAACCACCCGCTCGGCGCCGACCGCCTCCACCTTCTCGTCCCGGGCGAGGATCTCGTTGCCCAGCCCGCCCGCCTGGTACTCGACCTTCAGCATCACGCTGTGCCCCTGCCCCAGCAGGTGCTCGACGGCGGCCTCGACCTCGGCCGGCGAGCCGGCCACCGTCCCGGGCGGGATCGGCACCCCGACGCCGGCGGCCAGCGCCCGGAACCCCGCCTTGCTGTTGACCAGGGCGTTGCCGCCCTGCGCGGCGAAGGGCAGGCCGGGCATCGCGTGCGCCAGGCCGAGCGCGGCCGCCAGCCCGGCCACCGCGCCGTTCGGCGAGACGGCCAGCACCTCGTCGACGGTGCGCCCGTCCAGGACGCGGCGCAGCTCCGCGAGGAAGGCCGGGTCGACCAGGCGGTCGGTGGTGAGCGCCTGGTCGCCGTGGACGCCCGGCGGCGGCACCACGAAGGTCAGGCTGTCGGCCCGCACCCCGGTCAGCCCGGCGACGTACGCCAGGTACTCCGGGTCGGGGCCCCAGGGCAGCACCAGGACGTCGCCGTCCTCGGCCCACCAGAGCATCCGCTGTGCCCCGCACCCGGCGAACAGCTGCTCCAGCGGCGTCGCCCCGGTGAGGTCCCCGACCATCTCCTCGGTGCGGTTGTTCGCGATGCAGAGCGTCGTCATCTGGTGAACTCTCCCGGTGTCCGGCGCTGTCGCGGCCCACGGTCCTGGTCCCGCGCACGACACGGGTGTGGCGTGCGCTACTGGTGTAGCGCACCGGGGTTGTTCTGGTTCGGTCCTCGGTCATTGAACAAAACGCCGAACAACCGGCGGCCGGTCCGCCGCTGGGCGGACCGGCCGTTCCGGCTGTGGCGCCCTGCGGGGCGCGGGCGTCAGTCCAGGGTGCCGAGCGGGATGTCGAGGTAGGACTCGGCACCCCGGGGCGAGGTGAACTCGATGCTGGTGGGGGTGGAGTTGGCGTCGGCGAAGAACTGGTCGTGGGTGCCGATGACCAGCTGGAGCACACGGCCCCTGGCCAGGGCGTAGTGGGCGGGCTGCAGCGGGAAGGACACGGTGGTGGCCTGCCCGGCCTGCTCGTTGGTGAGGGTGTACGGGGCGTGGGTGATGATGCGGGCCTGGCCGGTGGCAGGGTCGCAGTCCAGCAGGTAGGCCACGATCGTGGCGTCCGTCGCCCGGGGCTTCACCGTCACCCGAAGCTGCACGTCTCCCTGGACGCGCATGGGCTGCTCCAGCGGCGCGGTGGTCCAGATCGCGGCGAGCTCGCGGTCGACCTCGGCGGTCCCGTAGACGTGGGGCCGGCCCAGGCGCTCGGCCAGGCCGGTCTGGACCAGCTTCGGGGCGACGACGACCTCGGTGTCCCGCCCGGTGGCCCTGACGGAGCGGGCCCAGCCCGACTGCGGCTGCCCCTCGGCCAGCCGCGCCTCGCTGTGGCCCGCGGCCGCGGCGGCGAGGTGGAACCGCCTGCGGGGCAGGGCGTAGCTCTCCCAGTCCTCGTGGCGGAGTTCGGACAGCAGGTTGTGCATGTACTCGGAGCGGATGCCGAACTGGGGCGCCGCTCCGTCGCCCGCGTTGCCGCCGAGGTGGTGGTCCATCCAGCGGTAGGCCATCTCGGTGGGCTTGGAGACGAGGCCGAACAGGCCGGGGAGTTCGCCGTTGCCGTGGTCGCCGATCTGGACGAGCAGCGACTTGGGGCTCGTCAGGTTGCTGAAGAGGTCGACGACGGCGGGCACCGAGAAGATCGTCTCGTGCCAGGCGGTGGTCAGCAGGATCGGCGTGTTGGCATTGTTGTACGCGTCCAGGTGCGTCCGGGGCGAACGCACCGCCGCGAACTCCCTGACCTCGTCGTCGACGACGTTGTTGCGGATCTTCTCGATGACGCCGCGGAACTCCTTCGAGCAGCGGTCCTCGCCGAAGAGCTGCACGAGCGCCTCGAAGGCCTTCAGGTGGCGGGTGCCGTTCTCGTACAGCGAGGCGAACAGGTCGCCCCAGGCGCTGGTGCCGGCCACGGCCTTGACCCGCGGGTCCTGCGCGGCCACCAGCAGGCTGGTTCCGGCGCCGTAGGAGGAGCCGAAGAACCCGATCCGGTCCGGGTCGACTCCGTCGATCTGGACCAGCGCGTTGATGATCTCGGTCCCGTCGGCCACGTCCTGCGGACCGGCGACGTGGATCTCGCCGCCGGACTCGGCCAGACCGCGCTGGCTGTAGGCCAGGACGGCGTAGCCGCCGAGCGCCCAGCGCGGGAACATGCCGAGGTAGGCCTTCCGGCCGATCCCGATCAGCGGCGCGGGCATGACGACCGCGGGACAGGTCTGTCCGGGCGCGAGGTTGCGCGGGATGCTCAGCGCCGCGTCGATCATCGTCCCGTCCGCCATGGCGATCGAGAGCTCGCGGTACTCGGCGATCTCCGCGTAGGTCTCGTACTCGTCGGCCAGGCCCCACTGGTCGAGGCGGCCGATCCGGCGCGGCGAGGGGTCCAGTACCGCTTCGCGGATCGCTTCCAGCCTGGAGAGGTCCTCGGCGCTGAGCGCGAACGGGGTCTCCGGGGTTCCTTCGATGGACATGGCTGTGCCCGCCTTTCGTGGCAGTGCTTCTGACTGGGCGTCAGAGACATGCTCACCTCACCGCGATCATCCCGGGGGAATACCTCCCACCAATCACTCGAACGAGTGATCGGCATCGCCTCCGGGCCGGTTGGGGCGCCCTCCTGAAGTACAGGACCCCGGGCGACTCGCACCTCCCGCCCGTCCTCGGGGAGCCGACCCTCGACCTGTCGGCTCCCCTGGGCGATCCACGCGCCGGGGCACAGGCGGTTCACCGCGGACGTTCCGTGCCCGACGCGCCGTGGCGGGATCCCGCGTCAGCCCTTCTCGCCGTCGGCCCAGGTGATGTCCATCTGGTCGATGAAGTACCGGCCGTCGAAGCAGAGGAAGACCTTGTACGAGGTGTCGTTGTCCGCGATCCAGGTCTTGTTCCACTGCACGACGGTGCCGGCGCCGTCGCGCTTGGGGAAGTAGAGGCCCTCACGGCGCTCCGGCCGGTTGTAGAAACCGTGCCCGTTGGGCAGCCGGTACGGCGTCCGGAAGATGGCGTCGCTGCCGCCGATGCGGTCGAAGAGCGCGGCGGGGAAGTTGGTACGGGCGACGAGCTTCGGCGGGACGTAGTGGACGTCGACCTCGGCGGAGTCCACGTAGCGGGCGGGCTCCCCCTTCAGCCGGTGGAAGGCCCTGCGCGCGGCGCCCGCCGTGTCGTAGCTGTCCGTGAAGGTCACGAGAGTGCCCTCCCGCCCCTCCTGGTACCAGTCGCCCTGGGAGTACTGGTCGAAGTCGAAGGTCTCGATGCGCGTGCCCGGGGTGAGGAGCTCGCCGGGGACCTCCCGGAAGCTGGTCTCGTCGAAGATCTGCTCGATGGTCCGCACGTGCTTCTCGAAGCGGCGGGCCGGCACCCGGACCCGTCCCGTCCCCACCGGGAGGTCGGTGACCTTCGGCGCCGGAGCGGGCGCGGGCTCCGGCGCCGGGACGGGCGCGGGCACCACGGGGGTGCCCTCCGGGCTTCCCGCCGCGGCGCCCGCCACCAGGCCGGGAATGCGGTGCAGGCGGAGCGCGAACACTTCGGTGGGCCAGTCGACCAACATGGCGAACACCTTCTCGTCAAAGAGACATGACAGGACGTCACATCATGATCACCCACTCGAGTGCGGTCGCGCCAGGCGCCTCCCGGCCTGCCCGACCGTGCGTCCCGGGGCCGGCTCCGCCGCTCCCCGGCCGGGCCGGCAGAGCGGCGCACCGTCCTCGTGGGTACCGTGGACGTGCTGGTCGACCGACCCGCCCGGCTCACCCGACCCGTCCGGCCCGGCCGACCCGGCCCGATCCGACCATCGCGGTTCCGTCCGCAGAAGGGGGAACGAACTCCCATGACCACCACCGTCGCCGCCTACGCCGCACCGGGCCCCAAGGCCCCGCTGGAACGCACCACCATCGAGCGCCGTGCGGTCGGCGAGCACGACCTGCTGATCGACATCGCCTTCGTCGGCATCTGCCACTCCGACATCCACCAGGCCCGCGAGGGCTGGGGCGAGGCGGTCTTCCCCATGGTGCCCGGGCACGAGATCGCGGGCGTCGTCACCGGGGCCGGCCCCGGCGTCACCAGGTTCCGGGTCGGCGACCGGGTCGGCGTCGGCTGCATGGTCGACTCCTGCCGCACCTGCGACAACTGCCGGGCCGGCCTGGAGCAGTACTGCGACGACGGCCCGGTGTGGACCTACAACGCCGTCGGCAAGGACGGCCGGCCCACGTACGGCGGCTACGCGAAGAACGTGGTCGTCGACGAGAACTACGTGGTGCGCATCCCGGACGCGCTGCCGCTGGACAAGGCCGCCCCGCTGCTGTGCGCGGGCATCACCACCTACTCCCCGCTGCGGCACTGGAACGCCGGGCCCGGCACGCGGGTCGCCGTCGTCGGCCTCGGCGGGCTCGGCCACATGGGCGTGCAGATCGCCCACGCGCTCGGGGCCGAGGTCACCGTGCTGTCCCAGTCCCTGCGCAAGAAGGACGACGGCCTGCGGCTGGGCGCCGACCACTACCACGCGACCAGTGACCCGGCGACCTTCCAGGAGCTCGCGGGCACCTTCGACCTCGTCCTCAACACCGTCTCCGCCCCGCTCGACTTCGCCGCCTACTTCTCCCTGCTGCGCACCGACGGGGCCATGGTCAACGTCGGCCTGCCGGAGGAGCCCGTGGAGGTCGACCTCCGGCGGCTGGCCGGCAAGCGCCGCAGCATGAGCTCCTCGGGCATCGGCGGGATCGCCGAGACCCAGGAGATGCTGGACTTCTGCGCCGAGCACGGCGTGGCGGCCGAGATCGAGCTGATCGGCGCCGACCGGATCAACGACGCCTACGAGCGCGTCCTCGCCAGCGACGTCCGCTACCGCTTCGTCATCGACACCGCCACCATCTGACGACCGGCCGGGCCGGGCCGCACCGGGCCCGCGCCGCGCCGGGCCGAACACTTCGGAGGAGACCGTGCAACCGATCCTGGTGACCGGGGCCGCCGGCCGCGTCGGGGGCGTCGGGCGGTCCGTGGTCGAGGACCTGCGGCGGCGGGGCCTGCCGGTCCGCGCCCTGGTGCACCGCGAGGACGAGCGCGCGCGGGCCCTGCGGGCGACCGGCGCCGAGGTCGTCGTCGGGGACCTGACCCGCACGGACGACGTCCTCGCGGCCCTGGCCGGCTGCCGCCGGACGTACTTCGGCATGGGCGTCTCCGACCAGTACCTGGAGGCCGCCCTCACGGCGGCGGCCGTGGCCCGGGAGGCGGGGCGGCTGGAGGTGTTCGTGAACATGTCCCAGCTGACCGTCTCCGAGCTGGGACTCTCCGCCGCCGGCGAGTCCCACCAGCACCGGCAGCAGTGGCTGGTCGAGCAGGTGCTGAGCTGGTCGGGCCTGCCCGTCGTCGAGGTCCGGCCCACCGTGTTCCTGGAGAACCCGCTCTTCCGGGCCGGACTGGCCTCGATCGCCAGGGGCGGCACCGTCAGGCTGCCGTTGGGGCGGGCCAGGACCTCCCCCGTGGCGGCCGCGGACGTCGCCGCGGTCGTCGCGGAGGTCCTGGCCGACCCGGCCCCGCACCTCGGCCGGGTCTACGAGCTGACCGGCCCGCGCTCCCAGGACGGCCCGGCCATCGCCGCGGAGGCCTCCGAAGCCCTCGGCCGGCCCGTCCGCTACGTCGACGTCCCGCTGCGGGAGTGGATCGACCACGACCTCGCACCGCTGGAGCTGCCGGAACACGTCCTCCAGCACATCTCCACCATGGCCCGCCTCCACGCCGAGAACCGCTACGACCGCCGGACCGACGGCGTCCGGCAGGTCACCGGCCGCCCCGCCACCGGCGTGGGCGACTTCGTCCGGCGGAACGCCGGCCTGTTCACCGGCTGACCACCGGGGCCGCAGCGGGCCGGCGCTCCCCCGCCGCGAGCGGCCGGGCCGGCGTGTCTCCTACTGGAAGGAGACGCGGTGGGTGCCCGTCATGGACGTCACCAGGGAGTACAGCGAGGTGGTGGCGGTGATGAACAGCCGGTTCCGCTTCGGGCCGCCGAAGGTGAGGTTCGAGACCGGCTCGGGAACACGGATGCGGCCGAGGAGGGTGGCGTCGGGGGCGTAGCAGTGGACGCCGTCGTCGAAGGCCGCCGCCCAGAGCCGGCCGTCGCGGTCGAAGCGGATGTTGTCGAAGCGGCAGCCGACGCCCTTGACGAAGATCCGGTCGCCGGTGAGGGTTCCGTCCTCCCGGATGTCGAAGACCCGGATGTGCCCGGCCCGGCTGTCGTTGACGTAGAGCTGCCGCTCGTCCGGTGACAGGACCAGTCCGTTGGGCCCGTCGAAACCGTCGGCCGCCAGCCGGACCTCGCCGCTGTGCGGGTCGATCCGGTAGACGTCGCGGGCGCCGATCTCGGATTCGGCCCGGTGGCCCTCGTAGTCCGAGGTGATGCCGAAGTCCGGGTCGGAGAACCAGATCGCGCCGTCCGAGCGGACCACCGCGTCGTTGGGCGAGTTGAGCCGCTTGCCCCGGTAGCGGTCGGCGAGGACGGTGATCCGGCCGTCGTGCTCGGTGCGGGTCACCCGGCGGTCGCCCTGCTCGCAGCTGATCAGCCGGCCCTCGCGGTCGAGGGTGTTGCCGTTGGGGTGCCCGGCCGGGGAGCGGAAGACGCCGACCGTGCCGGTGGCCTCGTCCCAGCGCAGCAGCCGGTCGTTGGGGATGTCACTCCAGATCACCTGGCGCCAGGCGGGCAGGTAGAGCGGGCCCTCGGCCCAGCGGCAGTCGCCGTACAGCTTCTCCAGCCGGCTGTCGCCGTTGGTGCAGCGACGGAACCGCTCGTCCAGGATCTCGTACAGCTCGGACCCGATGGAGCCGGACATCATTCACCCCATGTCGCCTAGTACCGAATACCGTCCCGATAATTGGGAGTATGCCAGAACACGGTATGGTCCCACCATGACCATCGATCATCTCGACGACACCGACCGGGCGTTGCTCGCCCTGCTGCAACAGGACGCCGGACAGGCGTACGCGGCGCTGGGCAGGGCCGTGGGCCTCTCCACGGCGGCGGCGCACGAGCGGGTGCGCAAGCTGCGCGAGCGCGGCGTGATCCGCCGCACCACGGTGGAGCTGGACCCCAGGAGCCTCGGGCTCGGGGTGCTCTCCTTCGTGATGGTGGATTCCACGGCCTGGATGGGGGACTCGGCGCCGGCTTTCACCGCGATACCCGAGATCGAGGAGGCGCACATCATCGCGGGCAGCGCCTCGGTGCTGGTCAAGGTCCGGACGGCGACCCCCGAACAGCTTCAGGACGTGCTGCGGCGGCTCTACGCGATCGACGGCGTGAGCGGCACCCAGGCGACCGTCGTCCTGGAGACCTTCTTCGAACGGCCCCCCGCGCCCGAGGGCTTCGACGGCCCGCGCCCCGGGCTCCGAGCCGGGCGCGGCTCCGGTCGGTGACCGGGCCGCACCCGGAGCGGTGCACCGGGGCGCGGGCCGTCGGCGGGAACTCCGGGAGCTCCGGGGACTCCGGGGACTCCGGGGACTCCGGGGACTCCGGGGTGTCAACGCCCCTGGAGGCGCTTGACGTTGTCGCCGAAGGACCAGCCCTTCGAGCCGTCCCAGTTGAGCGACCACGTCATGAGCCCCTTCAGCGAACCGTTGAAGGCGTTCCACGACTGGCCGACCAGGCCCGTGTCCATGTAGCCGCCGCCCGCACCGGGCTGGGCCGGCAGGCCGGGCACCTGCTTGTCGTAGGGCACCCGGATGGTGGTGCCCTGGATGGTCAGGCCGTTGTTCAGGCAGGTGGTCTGCGCGGTGAAGCCCTGGACGGTACCGGCCTGGTAGGAGTCGCCGGAGCAGCCGTACATGCTGCCGTTGTAGTACTGCATGTTCAGCCACCACAGCTGCCCGTTGTCGGCGTACTTCTTGACGATCGGCAGGTAGGCGCCCCAGATCGACCCGTAGTTGACGCTTCCGCCGGTGACGTACGCGGTCTCGGGGGCCATCGTCAGGCCGAAGCCCGCGGGCATCTGGGACAGCACGCCGTCGATGATGCGGATCAGGTTGGCCTGGGAGGCGGACAGCGTGTTGATGTTGCCGCTCCCGGACAGGCCGGTCTCGATGTCGATGTCGATTCCGTCGAAGTTGTACTTCTTCAGGATCGGGACGACGGTCGCGACGAACTTGTCGGCGACGGTGCTGGAGCTCAGGTCGATGCCGGCGGCGGCGCCGCCGATCGACATCAGGATCGTCGCCCCGGCCGCCTTGGCCTGGCACATCTCGGCGGGGGTCGAGACCTTGACGTTGGTGTCCATGCCGTCCTGCCACAGGACGGTGCCGTCCGAGAGGATCACCGGGAAGGCGGCGTTGATGACGTTGTAGCCGTGCGCGGCGATCCGGCTGTCCGTGATGGGCGTCCAGCCCATGCCGGGGTGGACGCCGTTCAGGGCGCCGTCCCAGTTCTCCCAGTACCCCTGGAGGACCTTGCCGGACGGCTTGGGCTTCGTGGGGCAGGTGTCGCTCGGCGGCGTGGTGGTGGGCGGCGTCGTGGTGGGCGTCGACGTCGTCGGCGGTGTGCTGGTGGGCGGCGTGGTGGTCGGCGTCGACGACGTCGGAGGCGCGGTGGTCGGCGTGGTGGCGGTCGGCGAGGGGCTGCTGCCGCCGGGGCCGGTGAGCGACACGTCGTCCGCGTAGAACGCGGGCTGCCCGTACCAGCCGTGCAGGAAGACGGTCACCGAGGTGGTGCTCGCCCCGGTGGTGAAGCCCACGCTGAGCTGGCTGTACGAGGCGCTGTTCGCCGTCCAGGTGGAGGCGTTGGTGACACCGGTGCCGGTGGCGCCCAGGTAGATGTAGCTGCCCTGGACGTAGGCGCTCAGCGTGTACTGGGAGTTGGGCTGCACGCTGATGGTCTGGGTGCACTGGGCGGTGTCCTGGCCGGTCGGCGTGGCCTTGAGCGCGGAGGCGCCGGAGTGGACCGGGCTGCTCACCGCCGCGCCCGCCCCACCGGAACAGGTCCAGTCGGAAAGCCCGTTCTCGAAGCCGGGGTTGGCGACCAGGTTGGGGGTGGCGGCCCCGGCCGTGACGGTGCCGGCCACGGCGATGCCGGCGCCGATGACGGCTGCGGCGCTCACCCCGGCGAGGAAGCGCTTCAGGACGGTCGGCCCGGGCTCGGGGCGGCCGGTCCGGGGCACCTGTACCGCGCGTTCCACGGTCGCCCGCTCCGGGCGGAATCCGCCCGACGGGCGTGGGGTGCGCGACCTCCGACGAAACATGCTGTGCTCCCTTTCCGCCGAGCGTCATGGACATGACCGACACGTGGGGGCGTGACGCCCGGCTCTGGGTGAGGTGGGGGGAAACATGTGGGGCTGTGCCGGACCGGATCGTAGGAGGGGCGGCAAACGGAGTCAATAGGTCTGGACCAATTAGGTCTGGACCAATTGCGGGGGGCGCGGCTCGCCGACCCCGCCATACGGTGAATGCAACCACCTTTAACAGTAGTACTTTTAATAAGTCGTTATGCGCGTTGCCCTTCCTCAGTCACGGCCCACCCGCAAGGCTTCGCCTGTCTCCGCCGGAACGCGCGACCCGCGCCGCCGGCACTTCACGGGGAGGTCTCCACGTGCCCAAGGGGCGACACAACAAGCTTCTGCTGAGCACCGTCACACTGACCGCGCTGGGCCTGGCCACCACCCAGGCGCTCGCCGCGCCCTCCGACGCTCCCGGCCCGCGCCCGCACCAGGCCCAGCACCAGGCCGAGATCGGCCAGAAGCACGCCAAGAAGGTCAAGACCCAGGCAGCCGCCGGCCCGGCGTTCACCGCCAAGTCCGAGGCCCCCGGGGAGGACGAGGGCGACGAGGCGGAGAACTCGGCCGAGGGCACCGCGCAGTACACCGAGGCCCGCACCGCCCCCGGCGTGGTCGCGCCCGGCGCCTACGGCGCGGCCTGGGCCCAGCTGCAGTCGATGCCGCACACCGCCGGCAGCTGGGACCACGTCACCGACAAGCCCTACGACTCCGACGACCCGCGCTACCGGGACGTCAACTCCAACTCCAGCGGCGGCTCCGGCTACGTGACCGGCCGGATCACCGGGCTCGCGGCCGACCAGGACGGCTACGTGTACGCGGGCGGTGCCAACGGCGGCGTCTTCCGCTCCCGCACCGGCGGCGGCCGGTGGCAGTCCATCTCGGACAGCCTCCCTTCCCTCTCGACGGGCACCCTGGACCTCGATGACGGCGGCCGGCTCTGGTACGCCACCGGCGAGTCCAACACCGGCGCGACCTCGTACGTCGGCACCGGCGTGTACGTGCTGCCGGACCCGAAGCGCGGCGAGTTCCAACCCGGCAACCGGGTCGGCGGAGCCGAGCTGGAGTCGACCATCATCCATGCGCTTCGCTTCGGCGGCGGCAAGGTGTGGGCGGCCACCAGCCGGGGCGTGTGGAGCCACTCCACGACGGACCTGTCCGGTCCGTGGACGCTGGAGTTCGCGCCCAACCCGGAGTACCTGCCCGGTGGTTCGAAGGCCGGCGACCCGGCCGCGCCGTACAAGAACATCGCCAACGACATCGCGATCGACCCCAAGGACCCGGGCAAGGTCGTCCTCGCCGTCGGCTGGCGCGGTGGCGACAGCTACAACGGCTTCTACAGCAAGGCCGCGGGCGGCACCTGGCAGCGCGTCGGCTCGCTCGGCGACCTGCCGACCGACGCCGCGAACGTCGGCAATGTGACCTTCGCCGCCTCGGCCGACGGCTCGCGCTACTACGCCATCGACCAGTCCCCGGAGGTCTCGGCGACCGACCCCGACACCGGACTCAAGGGCATCTACGTCTCCAAGTCCGGCTCCCCGTTCGGGCCGTGGACCCGGATCGCGGACAAGGACAAGCTGAAGAACTCCGGCTCCGCACTCCAGGACGAGGGTTACCAGCCCGGCATCCAGGCCTGGTACAACCAGTTCCTCCAGGTCGACCCCGCCGACCCGGACCACGTCTACGCGGGCCTGGAGGAGGTCCTGGAGACGAAGGACGGCGGCTCCACCTGGACCGTCCCGGGCCCGTACTGGAACTTCGGCTTCCCCTGCTGGAGCATCGACCCGACCAAGCAGACCGGTGACTGCTCGCAGACCACGCACTCCGACCAGCACGCCGTCGCCTTCGGCACGTACCAGGGCAGGACCAGCGTCTACGTGGGCAACGACGGCGGCGTCTACAGCCGTCCGGTCGCCGGCGCGGCCGACGCCTCCGGCCACGCCACGGACTGGAAGTCCCTGGCCGACGGCACCATGGACACCCTGCAGTACTACTCGGTCGGCGTCGGCAAGGACCCGGCGGACCGCTCGGGCCGGGGCGTGATCGTCAGCGGCGGTCTCCAGGACAACGGCGAGTCCATCCTGCGCGCCCACGACAAGGTGATGGGCTCCAACTTCGGCGGCGACGGCGCCGACACCCTCGTCGACCCGGACAACGGCTGCAACATCGCCGAGGAGTATGTCTACCTCGACGTCTGGGTCACCCAGAACTGCGCCGTCAACAGCGGCGTCTGGAAGACCGACCCGGCCAAGGCCACCTCCTACGAGGTCGCCCCGCCGGACAAGGACACCAGCTCCGCCCGCTTCATCGCGCCGATCACCTCGGACCCCAAGGACGTCAACACCTGGATCGCCGGCGGCCGGCACGTCTGGGTGCAGCACAAGGGCTACGCGATCCGCAGCGGCAGCGAGTGGGCCAACGCCTACGACCTGGGCGCCGGCCACGTCGCCACGGCGGTGGCGACGGTCGACGGCACGGTGTACGCGGGCTGGTGCGGCCCCTGCAACAACGTCGGCTTCAGCCGCGGCATCGCGGTCGGCAAGACCGACGGCACCGGCTGGCACCAGCTCGACCTGCCGGTGGACGGCACCCTGCCGAACCGCTACATCTCCTCGTTCGCGGTCGACGAGAGCGACGCCCAGCACGTCTTCGTCGCCTTCAACGGCTTCTCCCGGACCTGGACCGAAGGCCCCGGCGCCGGCGTCGGCCACCTCTTCGAGACCCGCGACGGCGGAGCCACCTGGACCGACGTCTCGGCCAACCTGCCCGACGTCCCCGCGACCTCGGTGAAGATCCTGCCCAACGGCGGCCTCGCCCTCGGCACCGACCTCGCCGCTTTCTACCGCGCCCCCGGCACCACCGACTGGCGCGTCCTCGGTCGCAACCTGCCCACCGCCGCGGTGCAGCAGCTGAAGACCGGCCCCGACGGCAGGCTCTA
Organism: Kitasatospora sp. NPDC127116; assembly: GCF_042677365.1. Taxonomy (NCBI): domain Bacteria; kingdom Bacillati; phylum Actinomycetota; class Actinomycetes; order Kitasatosporales; family Streptomycetaceae; genus Kitasatospora; species Kitasatospora sp. NPDC127116. The sequence goes on along the minus strand of NZ_JBHXTL010000081.1, from coordinate 32,183 downwards.
CGCCGCCACCTTCGGCCGTGGCATCCGGTCCTTCGACCTGCGCCGCCTGGGCCACGGCCGCTACGACGAGACGGACGGCTGACCGGCTCCGCTCCGCCGCACCCGCACGACGCCGCCGCCCGATCCGCTCCGTACGAGCGGGTCGGGCGGCGGCGTCGTGGTCCGACGGCCGTGGTCAGTCCACCGCCGCCCCCACTACCCGTGCGCCGCGGCGGCGGCCGCCGCGAGCGCGGCGACCTGGGGCTTGCGGATGTCGGAGTGCGCACCGGAGAACGGCTCGCCCGCCACGTTGTCGATGACGGCGGCGGCGTTCACCCGGTAGAAGGTCCCGGGCACGAAGGCGTAGTCGATGCCGCCCTCGGCCGGCATCACCCGGTCCCCGGTCGGCGCCACGGCCTGGTACCCGTCCGCGCCCATGCCGTCCCAGCGTCCGGCGACATCGGCCTCGGAGTCCTGGCGGGCGAGGAAGGACGCCTTCGGGTACCACACGCCGACGGCCCAGTCGTGGACGCTGTAGGTGGAGACGAGCGGACCGCGCACCCGGTCCGCGAAGGCGTTCAGCGCGCCCGCGCTGCCGAAGGGGTTGTCCTGGGCGTGGGCGAAGGACCAGTGCGAGAACGCCCCCTGGATCAGCAGGAGCGAGGCGACCGGGCTGTCGGCGGGGGCGCCGACGCCGGCCAGGGCGAAGGAGACCAGCCGGGCACCGAAGCTGTGGCCGAGGAGGTGCACCCGCAGGCCGGGCGAGCGGCCGTGCAGGGTGGCCAGCAGCGGCCCCAGGCCGCCCCGGCCGATGTCGCCGGCCCGGGCCTTCATGATCGAGAACGAGAGCACCCGCAGCACGTCCTTCGCGCCGTTCACGGCGTGCTGGAACCAGTCGCCGATGCCCTGCGTGGAGGAGCCGGGCGGCGCGCTGCCGAAGGCCTCGGCGGCGGCCCGGTACGACGTCCTCGGATCGGCGTCCAGGAGCAGCGCGGTCTCGCCCGCGTCCTCGAACCCGCCGTCGGGCCCGGGCGGCGGCACCAGGGACCGGATCAACTCGTGGATCCGCCCCAGTCGTTGCTCCTTGGCCGCATCGGGCTCGGCCGCACCGGCGGCCGCCACCGCCTCGTCGATGCGTCGGCCGATCTCGGCCACCGTCCGCTGCTGCTCGGGGTCGGCGAAGCCCTTGCCCAGCGACGCGGCGATGTCCGCCCCGGAGACGGCCGCCGTTCCGGCGCTGAGGTCCAGCAGGGCGCCGTCCCCGGCCTGGGGCGAGGCGACCGCCGGTGGCGGGGTCGCCGGCGTGGGCGGGAACCAGAGCGCGGGCCAGTGGACGCCCGCGAACCCCACCGTGCCGAGGTTCGCCGCGCCGCTTCCGGCCTGCCGGATCAGCGGGAACATCGCGTCGTAGAGCTCGCGGGCGCTCTGTTCGTCCACGCCCCACCCGTGGCTGAACACGAACAGGTCCGTCACCCCCTCGGCCGTCACCTCGTCGAGGAAGTCACCCGCCGCCGGCGCGGTCAGCACCCCCTTCTCGTCGAAGGCGAGGTCCCACACGGGCTCGTCGGTCGGCAGTCGCCTCATCGCACATGACCTTTCGGATGGCCGTTCGTCGGTTCGTCCGTTCGCCGGTTCGTCGGTTCGTCATACGTTCGCCAGCATCCGCATCAGGTCCACCAGGCCCGCCCCCTGGGCGTACCGCTCCCGGCCGAGGTCGGTGGCGGAGGCGGTGAGCAGGCTCTTGACCTCCCGCGGTCGGCCGATGAACTCCGGGCGGGCGGACAGGAAGGCCGCGATCACACCGGACACGTGCGGCGCCGCCATCGAGGTGCCGGACTGCTCGGCGTACGTCAGCAGACTCTCCGGCACCGGATCCCCCGGGGCCGGGGTCAGCCCGGCGGTGGCCCGCACGTCGCCGCTGGCCGCCGAGGCGATCCACTCGCCGGGCGCCACGACGTCCGGTTTCATCCGGCCGTCGAGCGTCGGGCCCTTTCCCGAGGTCCAGGTGACGCCGAACGCGTGCGGCGCCTCCCGGTGGGTGGAGCCGACCGCGATGCAGTCCTCGGTGTGTGCCGGTTCGGTGATCGAGCCCATGACGGCCGAGGTGTTGGCGGTGTCCCGGGCCGTGCTCCGCGCACCGAAGTTGCCGGCCGAGATCACCACGACCACACCGGAGGCGACCACCTGGCCCACGGCCTGGCAGAGCGGCGACTGGCCCGCGGCGTACTGGTCGGGCCTCCACTCGCAGCCGAGGCTCATGTTGACGCCGTGCACGCGCAGCACCGCCGGGTCCACGTTGACCTCGGTCCGCAGGTAGGTCAGCGCGCGGATGACCGCGCTGGAGGAGGTCACATAGGTGCCCTGGCGGCTGAGCCTCATGACCTTGATGCTGACCAGATCGCAGTCCGGCGCCATCCCGGACAGCCGGTCCGCGCCGGCCCTGGCGACGAATCCGCCGTCCCCGGGCTCGTCCGGCGTCGCCACCCGCGGCGTCATGCCCTCCGGGGTGCAGCCCGCGATGATGCCGGCGACGTGCGTGCCGTGCCCGCTGTCGTCCACGAGCGGCGACGCCGGGTTCCGGCCCGTCGCTCCGCCGGGCGGCTGCGCCGCGGGGTCGTCCGGGTTCACCAGGAAGCTGAAGTCGCGGTGCAACCGGGTGGTCCTCCCCTGCGGCAGGTCCTCGCCCCGCCCCTCGGCCGCGAGCTCCAGCCGGGAGAAGTGCGGGTGGGCCGCGTCGATGCCGCTGTCGATGACCGCCCACACGATCCCGCTGCCGCGCGCGTCGTAGGCGCGCCAGGCGGCGTTGGCCTTCACCGTGGGTGCCGAGCGGTCGATCTGGGGGTCCAGCGGATAGTCCGGCCACACCCGGAAGATGACGGGCGGCCGCCCGGTCCGGACGGCGGACTGCCGGTCGTCCTCCACCAGCTCGCGGAGGTCCCCCAGGGAGAGGACGGTCTGGTACAGCTTCGGCGCGACCAGCGCGAGCCCCCGCGGCACCTCGGGCTGCACGTGGCTCCCCGAGGTGACCTCCACCGGCCACCACCCGCTCGACCGCCCCGCGCAGTGCTCCCAGAGCGCGTAGAACTCGTCGCGGACCGCCTGGAGTCCGCCGGGAAAGCGCAGGTTCAGCTCGATCAGCATCGGCACCTGCCGCTCCGGGTCGGCCGCGGGCTCCGCGGCCTCGCGGAGCCCGGCGCCGGGCGGGGACAGGTTGAGGTCACCCACGATGGGCGACCGGAAGGGGCTCTCCGGCTCGTACGCCATGACCGTTCTCGTCTCCGGGGCGGGCGCGGCGGCCGACCCGTCGGCGCCACCGCTCCTGCTGCGAGTGTCAGCCGGTCCCACAGCCGCTGCAACTCGCCGGTGCCCGCCCCGGCACGGGCCTCCTCCCGTGCTCGACGGCGCCCGTTCGCCCCACCGGTCCGGCCGTTTCGCCCCCTCTCCCCAGGACCGGCCGGGCAGCACGCGCCGGAACGCGGGCGCTCCCGCCGTCGCGAAGGTGACGGCGGGAGCGCAACGGCCACGGGAGTCGCGCACGAACGGGCACGACGCCGCGACGACACGACAACGCGGGCGCGACGAGGCGACGACGCGAGGGCGCGGGGGGAACGGCGTGCGCCGGGCCGGTGGAAGCCGAGCGCGGAGCGGGTCACGGCCGGGCGGTCGGCGGGCCGCCGGTTCGCCAGGGCGGCGAGGGTCCGCGCCGCGAGTTCGGTCAGAGCTGCCGACCGGTCCGGGGGGTGCCGGTGTCGCCTTCGAGGAGGTGTTCCAGCCTGGTGAGCAGGCCGGCGAGGGCGCGGTGTTCCCCGTCGTCGAGCCCGGCCATCAGCCGCTGTTCCATCAGGCGGTGCCGGGCGATGACCTGGTCGACGAGGCACAGGCCGCGGTCGGTGAGCCTGAGGTGGATGATCCGGCGGTCGCGTTCGTCGCGCTCGCGGGCGATCAGGCCCTTGCGTTCCAGCTGGTCCGCGCGGGCCGTCATGCCGGAGCCGGTGACCATCTCGCCGGCGGCCAGTTGTCCGGTGGTCAGGCGGTGGGAGGGCCCGGCCTGGCGTAGGACCGCGAGGACGTGGAAGTGGGCGACGGTGAGCCCGTTCTCCTTGAGGGCGGGCGCCAGGTGCCCCTTCCAGAGCGCGATGATGCGGTACATGCGGTCGAGCGGCCGTACGGGCGGGGCCGACGGGGGCGGGGGTGCGGGCGCGTCCTGGGACATGGCGGTTCTCTCGGTGGTGCTGGTTCGTCGGTTCGTCGGTTCGCGGGGTCGCCGCCGGCGGCTGTGTCGGAGGCTGCGCCCGGCGGACCGGCGGTCATGGCGCGGGTCCGGTGCCGACCCGGGGAGGGCCGGCACCGGACCCGTCACGGGCGGGTCACCCGGCCGCCGGGGCCGGCTGCGGCACGCGGGCGGGGCTGCGGTGCAGCCCCTTGCGGTCGTAGAGGCGGGTGACGGCGAGGCCGAGGACGACGGAGATCGCGAAGCCGATGCCGACCATGGCCCAGGCCCGGCCGAGTCCGGCGTCGGCCTGCGCGCCGAAGTAGAGGATGGAGCGGACTCCGTCGACCACCTGGCGGAAGGGCTCGAAGTCGGCCAGGAACCGGTAGAAGTCCGGCAGCGCCTGCAGCGGGATGGTGGCGCCGGCGGACGGGATCGCCAGGCCGACCAGCACCAGCATGGACACGATCGGGCCCGGGGTGCCGAAGGCGGCGAGCAGGGCCAGCCCGGTGATGCCCATCGCGGCCGTGGCGCAGGTCCCGAAGAGCCACAGCAGGGGCAGGTGGGAGGCGTCGATGCCGATGACGCCGACGGCGGCGACCATCGCGAGGGCCGAGGTCAGCGCCGAGAGGACGACCATGAGCACCGAGGCGACCGCGAAGTGGCGGGTCCGGCTGATGTGCTGGGCGGGCGCCGTGCTGCGGAACGGGCCCTTCTCACTGGAGATGTAGCCGAGCGCCGTGTCCACCTGGGTGTGGATCACGTTGGCGCCGAGCATGCCGCCCAGGACCAGGACGAGGGTGTAGAAGAAGGCGCTCAGGCCGAGGCCGCTGTGGTGGCCGAGCGGGTGGCCCTCCTGGATCACGGCCTTGACCGGGTCGGTGACCATCAGCTGGGCGGCGGCGCCCGGCGCGGCCTGGTGCGCCGCGGAACCGTCCGCCGCGGCCGCGCCCGCCTGGTGCGCGGCCTGCTGCTTCGCGAGCTGCTCGGTGAGCTGGTGGCCGAGCTGGACGGACGTGGCCTGGACGACGTTGCGGTTGATCTCCGTGGCCATGGAGGAGCCGAAGCTTCCGGCCGCGGGGTTGGTCAGCACCGTGATGGTCGGGGGGTGCGGGTCGTGCTGGGCCGGTCCGGCGAGTGCGGCGACCGTGGCGGAGAAGTCGTCCGGGATGACGAGCGCCCCGAACACCTTGTCCTTGCCCAGGAGGTCGTCGGCGGTGGCGCGGTCGACCTGCTTCCAGGAGACCTTGCCCTTCAGGTCGTCGGCCCCGGTGACCTGCGCGACGATCTGCGCGCCCAGGTCGATCCGCTGGCCGGCCACCTGGGTGCCGCGGTCCGCGTTGACCAGCGCGATCGGCATGTCCTTCGTCGAGCCGACCGGGTCGTTGTTGGCACCCAGGTAGAGCAGGGACAGGACGAACGACAGCAGGCCGAGGATCACCGCCGACGGCAGCCACAGGCTCTTCCTGCGCAGCAGTCCGCGGGCGCTCACGTTCGCGACACGGCTCGGCTCAGACATCACTCCTCCCGGAGTTCCGGGGCGGGGCGGGGGTCGTGGCGTGGCGCCCGGTTCCGGTGGGGCTTGGGGCTGGCATGGTGCTCCGGTTGCGGTATCGCGCCGTGACGGCGCTCCAGGTAGGGACGAACAGCCGGTTCCCGGCGTTGTGGCTGTTCAAAAGCCCAACTGGAACCTTCACTATCCAGCCCGATAGTGGCACTATCAGTGGACGGAGTCCATTCGACGGCCTGCGAGACTGATCACAGACACCGAGTCCGAGCGAGAGCGCGCATGAAGATCTCCGACCTGAGCCGGCAGTCCGGGACACCGGTCGCCACCATCAAGTACTACGTACGCGAGGGCCTGCTGCCGCCCGGACGACCGCTCGGCGCCACACTCACGCTCTACGGCGACGAACACGTCCAGCGGCTGCGGCTGATCCGCGCCCTGACCGCCCGCGGCGGCCTGTCCATCGCCGCCACCCGCGACGTCCTCGCCGCACTCGACGAGCCCCTCGACCCGCTCGCCAGGCTCGGAGTCGTCCACTACGCCCTGCCCACGCCCGTGGACGCCGCCGAGACGGAGGCCGTCGACCAGCAGGCGCACCGGGTCGACGAGCTGCTCGCCGCCATGGGCTGGAACGTCTCCGAGGACTCACCGCACCGCCGGGCCCTCGCCGCGAGCCTGATGGACCTCGACCGCCTCGGCGTCAGCTACCGCACCGAGGACCTCCTCCCCTACGCCGAGGTCGCCGCCACCGCCGCACGCCTCGACCTCGACCAGCTCGAAGGCATCAAGGACCCCCTGCGGCTCGCCGAGCACGCCGCCATCGTCGTCCTCCTGCTCGAACCGGTCCTCGCCGTCCTGCGCCGCCTCGCCCAGGAACACGAATCCCAGCGCCGCACCGCCTGGGCCCGCACCACCGAGAAGCCCGGAGAGAGCGAGAAGCCCCGGGAGAGCGACTAAGCGAGGGCGCCGATGCGGCCCGGCCCGTTGCTGTACCGTCCATCCATGATCGGCTCCGCGCTGGTGCGCCTGGCGACCTTCAACGTCCTGCACGGGCAGCGGTTCCCGGCCGACGGCCACCCGCCGGCGACGGCCTCCGGCACCGCCATCGTGCACCCGCTCGTCGACGCCGTCGCGTCCCTGGACGCCGAGGTGGTGGCGCTGCAGGAGCTCGACCGCTTCCAGGAGCGGTCGGGCCGGGTGGACCAGGCGCGGGCGGTCGCCGAGGCGACCGGTGCCGCGGACTGGCGCTACGCCTCGGCGTTCCACGCCCGGGCCCTGCCGGGCCGGACCTGGGTCCGCGACCGCTCCGAACCGGGCCTGCGGGTGTACGGTCCGCCGGGCGCGGGCCACGACGGCGAGGTTCCCTCGCACGGCATCGCGCTGCTGTCCAGGCTGCCGGTCCTCGGCTGGCGGGCCCGGCGGTTCGGCGCGCCTCCCCTCGCCGTCCCGCTGCGCCTTCCCGGGCAGGCGGGCCTCACGGTGATCCGCGACCATCCGCGCACGGCACTGGCCGCGGTCCTGCGGGGGCGGCGCGGCCCGTTCACCGCGGTGGCGCTGCACCTGTCGTTCGTCCCGGGGTGGAACGTCGGCCAACTCCTCGCCGTGCACCGCTGGATCGCCGGCCTTCCCCGGCCGCACGTGCTGCTGGGCGACTTCAACATCGTCGGCGCGATTCCCGCTGTCGCGCTCGGCGCGGCCGAGCTCCTCTCCCCGTCGAGGCCCTCGCAGCCCCGGCCGGACGGCCCGCCGACCCGGTCCGGCTGGCTTCGAGCGGCCCGGGTCCGGACCTTTCCCTCGCACCGCCCCCTGGTGCAGCTCGACCACGTCCTGGCGGCCGGGCTCGGAGCGCACCGGGCGGCTTCGGTGCGGGCGCCCAGGATGCCGGTGTCGGACCACCGGCCCGTGGTGGTCGAACTGCCGCTGTAGGCCGGGCCCGTCCTCCCGTCGGGCGGGAGGACGGGCCCGACCGGTCAGCGACCGGTCAGCGACCGGTCACCAGCTGGTCACCGGCGAACGGTGCCGCTCCCGGTCGGGCGGCGCGGTGACGACGACCGGCCCGGTAGTGGAGGGAACGGTGCCGGGCCGGACGGCGAGGCCGCCCGCGACGGCGTACATGGCCTCGTCGAAGGCCTGGCCGCCGGCCGGCGTCCTGCCGACCGCGAAGACGGCCACGGCCCTGCCGTGGAGGACGGACGTGGAGAGGTAGTCACCGACCATGCCGCCCCCGCTCGTGGCGGCGATCCGGGACACCGACATCGGGCCGGCGACGGTCCGCGGCGCACTCCAGGTGGCGCCCCCGTTGGTGGAGGAGACGAAGCCGACCTCCAACTCGCAGGTGTCGGCGGTGCAGTCGGCGTTCGGGTAGAAGTAGTAGTACAGCCCGAGCCTGGCGGTGCGACCGGCGGTGGTGCGGTCGACGCCGAGGCCGGGGATGAAGTGGTCGACACCGCTGGTGGCGGGGTCGATCGGCACCCGGGTCACGGCGGACCAGGTGGTGCCGTCGGCCGAGCTCGCGTAGACGATGTCGTTGGCCGCGCAGCCGGCCCGGAAGCGGCAGTCCTGCCAGGCGACGTAGACCCTGCCGTCGGCGTCGATCTCCGCCGAGGGCAGGCCCTCGCCGTCGCGCAGCCCGCCCGCGACCTCGTGCGCGACGACGTCGGCGACCAGGACCGTGGAGCTCCAGGACCTGCCGCCGTCGGTGGAGGTGAAGGAGCGGATCGAGGTGGTGTCGGTCGAGAAGGGGACCACGACCGTCCCGTCGGGCCGCACCAGCGGCTGGCCGCCGAGGCCCAGGTTGACGCCGGACGGGCCGGTCGGGGCGGACCAGGTGGCGCCGCCGTCCCGGGAGGCGGACATCACCATCAGGTTGTCGGAGGAGGGGATGTCGACCTCGACGTAGCAGGTGCCGAAGTACGGGCTGGTCGGAGTGTTGTCGCAGACGATCCACTCCTTGTCGTAGGCCTGGCCGTCGTGGCCGACCGCCCGCACCGGGTCCTGCCAGTGCAGGCCGTCGGCGGACCGGCTGACGGTCACACCCACCGGGTTGCGTCCCGAGTCGATGACCAGGCCGGCCACCATCCAGGTGCCGTGCCTGGCGTCGTAGGCGACCGCGGGGTCGGAGGCGCGGGCCCAACTGCCGCCGCCCCAGTGGGTGGTGAGGCCGGGCAGCATGCCGTGCTGCCAGCTGAGGCCGCCGTCCAGCGAGGTGTTCCAGCCGAGGCCGGCCGCCCCGCCGTCGGTGAACCGCCCCACCTGGGCGGCGGAGACGATCGTGCCGCCGTAGGCGAAGGTGTCGGGCTCCACCTCGGTGGCGTACTGGCTGCCGGCGCTGGTGAACGGGTCGCTGCTCACCCGGACCAGGCTCGGTCCGCCGCCGTCGACGGTCAGGGCGGTCGGGTTGGTGCCGGACGTGGCGTCGCCGGCGGCGCGGGCCGGCGGCGCGGACGCGCCGGCCGGGCTCGCGTTCCAGGCCGCGCCGGCCAGGACGAGGGCGGCCGCCGCGACGGCGGCGAACGGCCTGCGCCAGGGGGTGGGGGTGCGCGGGTGCTTCATCCGAAGCTCCTTCGCGTGGGGGGGGGGGTGGTTCGGACGACCCGGCGGGCGCGGCAGGCCGCACCTCGTGGTCCTTGCCCTTGCCCCGATGCCCGGGCTCGGGCGCGATGACGACGGCAGCCGCCGGGCCCCTCGGCGAGGTGGGGTGTCGTGATGGCCGGCGGCGCGGGAGTCGGCGGACCGCGCGAGCGCGACGATCCGTCCTCTTCCCAGGGGGGAGCGTGACACGGAACGTCCCTCCGACCGCCGGGGATCCCGGCAGGCGCAAGGGTGAAGGGCGCCCATGCGACCGTGCACACATGTTCGCAAATCGGAAGTGTGAGCCGGATCATGACATCGCACAAGATGTACGGCCGAATCTCACGGAACGACGGCTTGGGCGTTTAATCCCCCGCGGGGAACGGGAATCGGGCCCACACAAGCCCGGATCCACGTCCGCGCCCACGCTCACGGCCCCAGGTCCTCCGCCGGGTGGGCGAGGACCTGGGGCCGCAGAGCCGGTCGGGAGGGTTACGCGGGGAAGGGCCAGGTCGGGCACCACGGCCAGACGATCTGGCCGGGGAGCGGCGGGCCCCACGGCGGGCAGGCCGGGAGGGGCGCCGGGGTGGACGGGGCGGAGGTCCACAGGACCTTGCCGTTCAGGACGACCGCGATCGCGCCCTCGTTGTAGATGGCCAGCTCGGCGCCCGGGCGGCCGCCCGTCTGGCTGTTCCACAGCGGCGTGTTGGCGGCGGAGTACACGACGAGGTTGCCGTCGCCCTGCATGACCAGCACGTTGCCGTCGGGCATGGCTCCGGGGGCCACCCAGACCGGCTTGTTGTCGCGGTAGAGCACGACGTTGCCGTCGCCCTGCATGGCGAACACGACCCGGCCGTCCGGCGAGTACCAGGCCTGGTTGCGGGAGATCGCGGTGTTGCCCGGGATGCGGGTGGGCGTGGACAGCGCCGCGACCGCGGCGGGCGCGGCGGCGGGCGCCTGGGCGACCGAGGGGGCGGCCGGGGACGGCGCTGCCGCGGCGGCGTGGGCGGTCCCGGCGGTGAGGGTGGCGAACCCGACGGCGGCGACGGCCGCCAGGGCGGCGGCCCGGGTGCGGAGAGTGGTCATGGCGGGCTTGGGATCCTTCCGGACGGGGACGGCGAGCCACGGGGGCCGCCGTTCTGACGGCGCGTCAGCCTGGTCCTGCGCGCCGGGCGCCCAGGCTATGGCGGCCGTCCCGGGGGGCTGCGGCAGATCGACCGGCAGCTTCCCGGCACCCCCTCGGGTCCCGGTGGTGCCCCTCCGCCCCTCACGCCCCTCCGGCCGCCCGGCCCTCCCGTGACGACCGGTCGCCGTCACGCGAGGGCCCGGAGGCGGGTCCCGTGGAGCCGCTTCGGGCGGTGCCTCAGACCGCCGGCTTCCGGGCGGCGGCCGACTCGCCGGTGAGGAGCGCCGTGATCTCCTCGGCGAGGTGCGGGCCGAGCTCGCCCCAGCCCTCCTTGTAGCCGTAGACACCGGCGAGGGTGCGGGCCTCGTAGTCGCCGTTCATGATCTCGAAGTCGTCGGCCGTGATGAGTGCCGGGTGGGCGACGCCGACGGCCGCCGAGACCTTCATCAGCTCCCTGCGCAGGGTGCGCAGGTAGGAGGCGGCCCGGTCGGCCTTCGAGGCCGGGTCGATGCCGCGGGCCAGCCACGGGTTCTGGGTGGCGATGCCGGTGGGGCACTTGTCGGTGTGGCACTTCTGGGCCTGGATGCAGCCGATCGACAGCATCGCCTCACGGGCCACGTTGATCATGTCGACGCCCAGGGCGAAGGCGACGGCGGCGTTCTCGGGCAGGCCGAGCTTGCCGGAACCGATGAAGGTCAGCTCGTCGGTCAGCCCCAGCTCGGCGAAGGTGCCGTAGACCCGGGAGAAGCCCATCCGGAACGGCAGCGACACCGAGTCGGCGAACATCCGCGGCGCCGCCCCGGTGCCGCCCTCGCCGCCGTCGATCGTCACGAAGTCGACCCCGCGGTCGCCGCGCGCCATCAGCGAGGCCAGCTCCTGCCAGAAGCCCATCTCCCCCACCGCGCTCTTGACCCCGACCGGCAGACCGGTCTCGGTGGCGAGCAGTTCGACGAAGTCGAGCATCGAGTCGACGTCGCCGAACGCGGAGTGCCGCGACGGCGAGGCGCAGTCCCGGCCCTCCGGGATGCCGCGGATCCCGGCGATCTCGGCCGTCACCTTCGCGCCCGGCAGCATCCCGCCCAGCCCCGGCTTGGCACCCTGGGAGAGCTTGATCTCTATCGCCTTGACGGGCGCGCCGGCGACCACCTCCTTGAGCTTGTCGAGGTTGAAGGTGCCGTCCTCGTTGCGGCAGCCGAAGTACGCCGTGCCGAGCTGGAGGACGAGGTCTCCGCCGTTGCGGTGGTACGGCGAGAGGCCGCCCTCCCCCGTGTTGTGCATCGTGCCCGCGAGCGCCGCCCCCTTGTTGAGCGCCGTGACGGCCGCGCCGGAGAGCGATCCGAAGCTCATCGCCGAGATGTTCACCACGCTCGCCGGCCGGAAGGCCTTGGCGCGCCCGCGCGGCCCGCCCAGCACCTTGGCCGAGGGCAGCGCGGCCTGCGGGTCGTGCGCGTCGGGCAGCGTGCCGGCGAAGGTGCGCTGCTTCAGGTAGGCGTGCCCCTGGACGTGCTCGACGTCGACCTCGGTGCCGAACCCGAAGTAGTTGTTCTCCTCCTTCGCCGACGCGTAGATCCACGTGCGCTGGTCACGGCTGAACGGGCGCTCCTCCTCGTTGGAGGTCACGATGTACTGCCGCAGCTCCGGCCCGATCGTCTCCAGCAGGTACCGGGCGTGCCCGACCACCGGGAAGTTCCGGAGCAGCGCGTGCCGCTTCTGCACGAGGTCGCGGGCCGCCAGGAGGGCCACCGCTGTGGCGGCGGCCGCGCCGATCTTCCGGGCTTGCATGGACGTTCCTCCTCGATGTACGGCTCCACCGCCGGGCGGTGGAGCCGTCGTGTCGTACGGGGTGCGGGACGGCGGGGACACGGCCAACCGGGCAGCAGCTCCGTCGAAGAATGCGACACGATGCTAGAAGGCCGCGCCGACCCTCCTGCGACCAGGGGGTGCCAGCGCGCCTTCCCGGGCGACGAAGGCACGCTGGCTAGCGTGGTGCCTCCACCCGATGCCCGGTCCCGAGGAGACCCGCCATGGCCAAGATCGCTCTGTACGGCGCCACCGGCATGATCGGCAGCCGCATCCTGCGCGAGGCGCTGGACCGCGGCCACCACGTCACGGCCGTCGTCCGCGACCCCGGGAGGCTCACCGAGAAGCGTCCCGGCCTCACCGTCATCACCGGCGACGTCCTGGACCCCGCTTCGGTGACCGCCGCGGCCCAGGGGCAGGACGTGGTCGTCAGCGCCGTCGGCGGCAGCGACGGGCCCGGTCACATCGCCACCATCGCACCCTCCGCCGAGTCCCTGGTGGCCGGGCTGCGTCCGCTGGACGGCAAGGCCCCGCGGCTGATCACCGTCAACGGCGCCGGTTCGCTGCGCACACCCGACGGAAAGCAGGTGTGGGACGCCGAAGGACTGCCCGAGCCCCTGCTGCAGATCATGCACGCCCACGGCGACGCCCTCGACTTCTTCCGCTCCGTCCACGACGTCCGCTGGACCTGCCTCAGCCCCGCCGGACAGATCGAGCCCGGCGAGCGCACCGGCACCTACCGCACCGCCCTCGACGACCTGGTCGTGGACTCCGAGGGCAGGAGCCGCATCTCCGCCGAGGACTACGCGGTGGCCCTCGTCGACGAGATCGAGCAGCAGAACCACGTCGGCGAACGCTTCGCCGTCGGCGACTGAACCCCGCGCTCCGCCCGTGGTGTCCGCCCGGTGGCGGCGAGAGCGGGTCGGGCCGAGGTGCGGGCGGCCCCGGGAACCCCTCCCCCGCCGTGTGCGCGCCTGTACGATCTCCTCACCGGAGCGGCCGGTGAAGCTCCACTTCTCCCCCGCTCCAGCGGACTTCACCGGTTCGGCGTTCCCGCCCGGGTCGGGGACGAGCCCCTGAGGAGCAGAGCGGATGACCACTCCCGAGACCTTCGCGGCCTTCCACTCCTCCCTCGACGCCCTCGCACCGGCCCCGGTCGGGGCGGCGGGTGCGGCGGCGGCGCCGGGCGGGGGGCCGGCCGTGCCGCCCTGGCTGGCGCAGGTGTCGGAGGCGCTGTTCGAGGGCATGGACGCCGACGCCGCGCGGGCCTGGGCACGCCGTGTGCGCCGGGAGATGGAGCGGCTGAACGGCAGGGTGCCCTTCAGCGTGGTCCACGACTGGTACTGCTCCGCCGTCGGGCCGGTGCTGACCGAGGCGAGCGCACGGCGCGGCGGGTCCGTGGCGCAGCACCGGCACGTCCAGGCGCTGCACGCGGACGCCCTGGGCGGCGGTCGGATCGACGAGGGCACGTGGCGCGCGGCGCTCGAACCGGAGCTGCGGGAACTCTTCCACCACGCGTACCCGTACGCCGAGGCCCACGCGGCGGCCGCGGCCGCCGCCGGCTCCTACGCGCTGGCGAACGGCTACGACGCGGCCGAGGCCGCCCAGTACGGCGAGACCTACGCGGAGCTCAACACCACGGCCAACGTGCGGGCCCATGCCGACGCGAACGCCCTGGCCAACGCGGCCGCCGTGGCGGCCGCGTACGCGGCGGCGGACCCGGCCGCCTACGCCGCGACCTGGCCGTCCGCCCGGGTCCGCGCGGTGGTGCTGGTGCACGCCGACCGGCGGGACGAGCGCGGCGAGCGCGCCACCCGGGCGCGGCTGGCCGACGGCCTCGCCGCCTGCCTGGCCCGCGCGGAAGCCGCCTGACCCGGAGCTGAGCCCGGCACCCTGAGTCCGGCACCCGGGGTTAGGCACCCGGGTCCGGGCCCCGGGCTCAGGCCCGGGCGCGGACCGGATCAGCCCTTGAGCGGCCCGCCGTTGATCGCGACCCGGCGACCGTAGCGGGTGTGCGGGTGGTAGTCGTACGTGGCGTGGTGCTGGACGCAGCGGTTGTCCCAGAACACCAGCGTGTTGGGGGTCCAGCGGATGCGGCAGCTCAGCAGGGGCCGCTGGGCGGGCAGCGCGCAGAGCAGGTCGAGCAGGGCCCGGCTCTCGTCGGGCGACAGCTGGGGGATGCGCGCGGTGTAGGCCTTGTTGACGTAGAGGATCCTGCGGTCGGTCTCGGGGTGCCGCACCACCAGGGGGTGTTCGCTCTTGGGGATCACGTACCCCTCGGGCGGGGTGTAGCCCTGGAAGGCGACGAGGCCGTCGTGGATCGCGGTCAGGCCGTCGAGCAGCTCGCGCATCGTCGGGGACAGCATCTCGTACGCCAGGTGCATGTTGGCGAACAGGGTGTCGCCGCCGCTGCCCGGTTCCGGTACGCGGGTGATGTGGAGCATCGACCCGAGCGAGGGTTCGGCGTCGGCGGTGCCGTCGGCGTGCCAGCCGTTGCCGGCGACGTTGTCCGCCTCGGCACCGGTGCTGATCTCCAGGACGTACGGATCCGCGTCGACCGGGGGCGGGTTGACCGGGCGCAGTTCGCCGAAGTGCCCGGCGAAGCGCTTGTGGTCCTCGTCCGTCAGCTCCTGGCCGCGGAACACGAGGACGTGGTGGTCGAGGAACGCCTGCTTCAGCTCGGCCAGTTGATCGTCCGACAGCTCCTTCGAGAGGTCGACGCCGGAGACCTCGGCGCCGATCACCGGAGTGACCGGGTCGACCGTGACGGTCCGGTACTCCTTGGCGGGCCTGGTGGTGACGGCCCTGACCGCGTCCAGCTCGTACTGCTCCATGACCTGCTCCTGTGGTGGGGGGATTCGGTGTCGTCACAGCCCGCGTGCCAGCAGGTCCGCGAGGACCAGCCGGCCGAAGGCCAGGTTGCCGTGGATGGAGTCGTCGGCCTCGCACAGCTCGGGGCGCTGGAAGCCGTCCGGTCCGGTGGTGCGGGCCCTGAGGTCGACGAGCTCGACGCCGAGGGCGTCGAGCGCGCTTCGGACCGTTTCCTGCGCGGCCGTGAACACCACCGGGTCGGACTGCTCCGGTACGCGCTGCGGCGGCAGCACGGCCAGCACCCGCAGGCCGAGGCCGAGCGCGTGGCGGTAGAAGGCCAGCGCGTCGCGGACGGTGGCGCGGACGACGGCGTCGAACAGCGGCCCGGAGAGGAAGCCCGGGGCGAACCCGCCGTCGCGGCCACGGTGGAGGTGCCAGTTCTCCCGGGTGGCGACGAAGTGCGCGCTGAGGCCGAAGGTGGACACCAGGGGGACCGTGAGGCCCCCGAGGCCGTCCGCGTCCATGCCGGCCAGGAAGCCGCGGTAGTGGGCGTCGGCCTCCGCCTTGTGGAACACCACGTCGTGCTCGCGCGGCGCGAAGAAGTCGTCGGTGAACTCGCGCCCGGCACCGATCGGGCCGCCCTGGAAGGGGATCCGGGCGGCCTTCGCGGCTCGTCCGATCGGGCCGGCGTGCGAGTCGCCGAGCAGCAGGAACCTAGCGGGGGCGGTAGTAGTCGAGGACGGCGTCGTCACAGGTGTCCACCCCCTTGGGTCCCGCGGCCGGCGTACCGGTTCGGACCGGTCGCGGCTCCGCCGAGGGCCGCGACAGCCCGGCCATGAAGTGGCGCATCACGAAGTCGACGCCCTCGGAGGTCACTTCACGCAGGTTCGGCGCGTAGAACCTGCTCCGGAACGGGAGACCGGTGATGAGTTCGTACGACGGGAAGTAGTCGACGTCGTCGAGGTCCTCGGTCAGCTGCCCGGCCACCGTCCGCAGCAGCGACTTGGAGTACGTGTTGGCGGTGAGAGCGTGGCCGCCGGTCGCGGTCGCGGTCAGCGGAACCGGTGAGACGGTCAGCAGGACCCGCAGCCGCGGATTGGCCTCGCGGGCCAGTGCCACGGCGTCCGTCAGGTCGCGGCGGACCTCGTCGAAGGTGAACCGGTGGAGGACGTGGCGGTCCGGGTCGAAGGTGCCGCGCACGGTGCCGGGGCAGGACGGCAGGACGGTGCCGTCGGCGCGGTCCCGCCACGCCTCGGTCAGGCCCAGGGTGAAGACCAGGCAGCCGGCTTCCGTGACGGCCTCGCGGATGGCGGCGAGGGTCGTCCCCCGGGCCGCCAGCATCTTCTCGGCCGAGGCGTGGCCGCCGGGTTCGACGGACGGACGGCAGGGGTCGTGGTACCTGCCCTCGTCCAGCCACGCCCCGGTGGGCGGGGTCGTGCGGCCGAAGGCCCAGGAGAGCCACTGCCGTAGCACGGCGGCGGTGTAGATGTTCCCGGTGCGGAACGAGAACACCCCGTAGTGGCGGGCCCTGCGCTCCTGCTCGGTCAGCCCCGGCGGGGCCGGCTCCGCGTCGTACCAGTTCATGCCCCGCTCCAGCAGGGCGCGGCCGATGTGCGCGGCGAAGCAGGACCCCGCGGTGAGGATCGGCTCGTCCTGCCCGATCGCGAACGCGGGCGTCCAGAGGTCGTCGATGGCGAGCGGGTCCGGCTCGGCCACGGCGGAGCGCCAGAACGAGCGCGCCGGTAGTGCCTGGTAGGGGTTCACGGGGGATGGTCTCCGATGGTCGGACGGCGGCGGTCGAAGGGGGCGCGGGTGCGGGACGGCTGAGGGGCTGGGGCGGACCGGGCCTGCGGCCCCGCCGGCGGTCCGGGCCCGATGCCGCCCGGACCGCCGGTGCGGGGAGCGCGCCGGATCACGCCCGGGGGCGGTCGACGCGGTCCCCGGGCGGGTCGTCCGACGCCTCGGCGATCGCCGCCGCCACCGCGTGCACATGCGGCGGGCGGACGATGCCGTAGTGCGTCGTGTCGAGCCGGTGCCAGGTGCTGGGTTCCGGGAGGTACGGGCGCCACAGCTCCCGCTGCCGCTCCGGCGACCCCGCCCAGGGCAGCCCCTCCACCGGCCGCCCGGCCAGCCACAGCCGGCTGGGCGTGGCGCTCAGCATCGGCATCCGGTAGTCGGCCATGCTCCGCAGGTTGGCCCGGCAGCACCGGACCAGACGTTCGGCGTAGCCGTGGGCCTCGGCACCGGCCGGCACCGACCCGCCCTGGCCGAGCTCGTGCGCGAACACCGCCTGGAGCTGCGCGTCGTCGTACTCCTGGAAGAGCCCGCCGGAACCGGGCGGCGGCGGGTCGATCAGGTGGACGCCGTGGACCGGCCGGCCGATCGCCTCCGCCTCCGCGGCCATCCCCATCACCGCCCAGGCGCCGAAGGACCAACCGGCCAGGTGCAGCCGCCGGGTGCCGTCCGCGAAGCGCGCCCGCAGGGCGGCGGCGTAGCGGCGGGCCCGCTCGGGCAGTGTCCAGTCCGCGGTCCCGGGCCGTTCCAGCGCGGGATCGGCGATCAGACAGACGGTCGGCCGGGGGCCCAGTGCCGACACCAGGGACCGGTAGGCCTGGATGTCGCCGCCGACCGGGTGCACCAGGCACAGCACGTCGGTTCCGGTGCCCTGCTGCCAGACCTCCGGAACCACGCCCTCCGTGGCGACGGCCCCGGCGGGTGTCGCCTCGGACAGCCGGGCGAGGATCTCGCTGAGGGAGACCCGGTGGCTGAGCCGTGACAGTTCCAGCTCTACATCGAAGTGACGTTTCACCAGGCCGATCAGGTCGAGCAGGGTGAGCGAGTCGGCGCCCAGGTCGTAGAGCGGGGCGTCGGGATCGATGCGGTCGAGATCCAGCCAGTCGCACAGCCGGTCGCGGAGCAGGAGGGCCGCGCTGCCGTCGGCCGTCTCGGCCCCCACGGTGCCTCCGGCGGACACCGGCGCGGTCCCCGTGAGCACCTGCGCGGCGCCAGCGGACGGCGCGGCGCCAGCAGACGGCCCGGTCTCGGTGGGCAGGGCGGGAGCGGGCGGCACGAGGGCCCCGGCGCCGGGCGCCGAGTAGAACGCGCGGGACGCGTGGAGGTCGGTGGTGGAGACCAGCACCTGCGGCAGCTGCAGTCCCATGGCCCGCGCGAACACCCGCTTGCCCTCGGCCACCGTCAGCCCGACCGACAGGTGCGCCCGGTGGCGTGCGTCGGCCCGCGGCGCGCGCAGCGCCATGCCGGCCTCGCTCCACACGTCCCAGTTCACGCCGAGCCGGACCGTGGTCCCGGCGTCACCGGACGACCAGTACTGGGCGAAGCCGTCGAGCAGGCTGTTGGCGGCCGCGTAGTCGAACTGGCCGACACCGCCGAGCTCCGCGGACATCGACGAGCAGTACACCGCCACCGACGGCCGGTAGCGCTCGATCACCTGCTCGACCAGCAGCGCGCCCTGCAGCTTGGCGGCGGACGCCCGCCCCATCGCCTCGGCGTCGCGCCGGGCGATCATGCCGCCGCTCGCCACCCCGACGGCGTGGATCACGCTGTCGAGACGGTCGGTGCGGCGGCCGATACGGGCCATCACCTCCTCGGGCGCCGACTCGGCGAGATCGGCTTCGACCAGCTCGACCCGGTCGGCCCAGGGCGTCAGCTCCTCCGGCAGCCGCGGACTCCTGGCCAGCAGCAGGACCCGGGCGCCGCCGTTCTCCAGCAGCCAGCCGGCGATGCTGCGGCCGATCCCGCCGGTGCCGCCCAGGACCAGGTGCACGCCTCCGACAGGCAGCCCGACGGGGCCCGGGCCGGCCGTGGACACCGGCAGCGTGACCTGTTCCCACCAGTGGCCCTGGCGCAGCGCCAGCCGGCCCGGAAGGGCGGCCGCGGCCGCCGGGGTCGCGGCCCCGGCCAGCAGTGCCGCCAGCGGTACGGCCCAGTGGGCGGGGTCCGCACCGGGGACGTCGACCCAGTGGCCCGCCCCGGCTCCCTCCTGGGGCGCCACCTCGGCGGCACCGGCCAGCAGGCCCGCCTCCGGCCGCTCCACCGGGCCGTCCACCGGCCTCGCCCGGTACGACAGCCACCACGGCCTCAGCCGCAGTGGCCCGGCCGCGTCGGCCACGGCCCGCAGCAGTGCGGCCGGCGTGTCCAGACAGGCCCAGCGGGCCCGGGCCAGGCTGTCCCGGCCGACCGGTCCGCCGATCCCCAGCGGCAGCGCGTGCACCCAGTCGATGCCGTCCTCGCCCGCACCCGAACCTGTGCCCGTACCCGTACCCGCCAGTGCGTCGAGAAGCCGGCCGAGCGAGGCGGGGTCGGCCGGGTCGACCTCGTAGGCGTCGTCGCCCAGCCGGGCGAACGCCCCGGCGGCACGGACCCGCACCACCCGGGCGTAGCCGGCCTCGAAGGCGCGGACCGCCTCCGGGGGCGCCGGTCCGTCCGTGAGCAGCACCAGCGGCCGGGAGGTGCGCGAGCCGATCGCCGAGCCCGCTCGGCGCAGCCGCGCCCAGTGCGGCTGGTGCAGCCAGGCGTCCTCCGGAAGGCGCCGCGGAACGTCGGCGGCGGCCGGGCCGGCCGGGACCGGGGCCGCCGTGGCGCGGGGGAAGTCGAACTCCGCCAGCTCGAAGGCCGGCGGCGGGAAGTCCCACGGTGCCTGGGCAGGGCCGGCGGGCCAGTCGATCCGCTCGCCGGACAGCCAGGCCGCGGCCGTCTCCTCGACGGTGAGGCCTTCGCTCGAAACCGGTGCCCCTGCGTGGGCCTCCCCCGCTGCCGCGTCCGTGATCCGGCCCGCGCCGCGCAGCCAGGCCACGGCGGCGGAGGCGTCGGGGCAGACCGCTGCCAGCCGTCGGCGGCGTGCGGGACGGCCCGCCTGGAGGTGGCGCAGCACCTGCGGATAGGCGGAGGGCCGGGCCTCCAGGTAGTCGGCGATCCGGGCGGCGTCGGCGCGCAGGCCCGCTTCGCTGCTGCTGGAGAGCAGCAGGCAGGGAGGCACGGGGGTGCCCGGCGCCGCGTCGCCCGTCGTCGGGCCCGATCCGCCCGTCGTCGGGCCCGCTGCGCCCGTCGTCCCGGGGGCCGGCCGGTCGGCCTCCAGGACCGCGTGGGCGTTGGTGCCGCCGATCCCGAAGCTGCTCACCGCCGCGATCCTGTCCCGGTCCGCGGGCCAGGGCCGGGCCTCGGTGGGGACGTAGAACGGCGTGGGGTCGGCGCCGAGCTGCGGATTGAGAGCGTGGAAGCCGACGTTGGGCGGGATCACGCCGTGGTGGACCGCGAGCGCGGCCCGTACCAGCCCGACCACGCCGGCCGCCGCGCCCAGGTGTCCTATCTGGCTCTTGACCGAGGTCAGCGCGCAGTGGCCGGACCGGTCCAGGTCGAAGGCCTGGCGCAGGGCGCCGACCTCGACCGGGTCGCCGAGCCGGGTGGCGGTGCCGTGGGCCTCGACATAGCCGAGGTCGGCGGCGCTGCGGCCGCTGCGGCGCAGGGCGGCGCGGATCACCTCGCGTTGCCCGGCGAGCGAGGGGGCGCTGTAACTCAGCTTGTCGGAGCCGTCGTTGTTCAACGCCGTGCCGGTGATCAGGGCGTAGACGGTGTCGCCGTCGCGTCGGGCCAGCCGGAGCGGCTTGAGCACCACCGTACCGACGCCGCTCGCGCCGATGGTGCCGCTCGCGTCGTCGCTGAAGGGTCGGCAGCGACCGTCCACGGAGAAGATGTGCTGCGGCCGGTGGCGGTATCCGCCGGTCAGGGTCGGGTCGACCAGGACTCCGCCCGCCAGCATCACCTCGGCGTCGCCCTGGCGCAGCATCCCGGCGGCGACGTGGACGGCCACCAGCGAACTGGCGCAGGCCGCCTGGGTGGTGAAGGCGGGCCCCGTCAGCCCCAGGTGGTAGGCCGCCTTGGTGGCGAGGAAGTCCTTGTCGTGGTGCAGGGCCAACTGAAAGCCGTCGGGCAGGCGTTCGGGGTCGGCCTCGCGGAGCATGGACTGGAAGTAGGTGCTCTCACCGGCTCCGGCGACCAGGCCGACGCGCGCACCCGACGGGTCGGCGATACCGGCGTGTGCCAGGGCCTCGACGCAGCTCATCAGCAGGTGCCGCTGCTGGGGGTCCATCAGCCGGGCCTCCTGCCGGCCGATGCCGAAGTGGTCCGGGTCGAAGTCCAGGGGGCCGTCCAACTGGCTGCGCGCCCCGACCAGGCCGTCGGCGGCGTCGAAGTGCTCGATGCCGGTGCCGCCCGTGGTGACCATCCGCCAGAACGCGGCGAGATCGGACGCGCCCGGAAGCCGTACCGCCATGCCGACGACCGCGATCGGCTCGTCCGGGGCGATCGGGCCCGCGGTGGTGGCCTCGGTGGCGGCGGTGGGGCCCGTGGTGGCGGCGCGTGGGGGTCCGCCGTCCGCGGCCGTTGCCGACCGGTCCAGGAAGTCGGCCAGCGCCCGTACGGTGACGTGTTCGAACAGGTCGGCGACGGTGAAGCGCAGGCCCGCTTCGGTGGTGCAGCGCAGCTGGAAGCGCATCAGGCCCAGGCTGGAGGCTCCGGCGTCGAAGAAGGTCTGCCCCGGGTCGATCGCCAGGCCGGTGACCGCCTCGAACGCCTCGGTCAGCAGGGCCTCGCGCGCCGACAGGCCGGCGGCGCGGGCCGTCGGGCGGCGCAGTTCCCGCCCGGCGGAGCGCAGCGCGCCCCGGCGGTCCAGCTTGCCGCTGGGGGTCCTGGGCAGCTCCCCCACCACCCGGAAGCGGGCGATCCGGACGTGGCCGGGCAGCATCGGCGCCAGGTGCGCGGTGAGGTCCTCGACCGTGGGCGCGTCCCCACGGCATTGCAGGCAGGCCACCAGTTCCTCGCCGTCGCGGACCACCACGGCGTTGACGACGTCCGGGTGCCGCAGCAGGGCCGCCTCGACCTGTCCCGGCTCCAGCCGGTGTCCGCTCAGCTTGATCTGGTCGTCGTCCCGGCCCAGGAAGTGCAGCCGGCCCTGCCGGTCGAAGCGGGCCCGGTCGCCGCTGCGGTAGCACAGGCCGACGCCGGGCAGCTCGACGAAGCGCGCCTCGTTGAGCGCCGGGTCTCCCAGGTAGCAGCGCGCCGCCATGGTGCCGCCGATCAGCAGGGTGCCGGCGCGGCCGGGGGGAACGGGCTCGTCGGCCTCGTCGACCACCGTGAGCACCGCGTTGGCCACCGGCCGGCCGATGGCGGGACGCTCCGGCCACAGGGCCGGATCGCCGTCCAGGCACAGGCTGCTCACCACGTGCGTCTCGGTCGGGCCGTAGTGGTTGAACAGCCGGGCGCCCGGCAGGCCCGCGAACCAGCGGCGGATCGCCTCGGTGCACACCAGTTGCTCGCCGGCGGTGACCACCTCCCGCAGCCGCGAGGGGTAGCGGCCCAGGTGGACGCCGTGCTCGGCGAGGAGCTGGAGTGCCACGTAGGGCATGAAGACGCGCTCCGCGCCGGCCGTCTCCAGCTGCTCCAGCAGCGCGGGGGCGTCCTGCCGCCAGCCGGGCCGGACCAGGTGCAGGCGGCCGCCGGCGCACAGCGTTCCGAAGACCTCCTGGAAGGACACGTCGAAGGAGAGCATGGAGAACTGCTGGGTGGCCGCCGGGGCCGCCAGTCCTCCCGACTCCGCCTGCCACTGCAGCAGGTTGCACAGGGTGCGGTCGGACACCTGAACGCCCTTGGGGACACCGGTGGAGCCCGAGGTGAACAGGGTGTAGAGCGGTCGGGCCCCGCGGTGCGCCGGGGCGGTGGCCGCGGCTGGTACGGCTGGTACGGCGGGCGCGGCGGGCGCGGCGGGTGACAGCACCACCGGGTGGCGCGCGACGCGGCCCGGGTCGACCGCGTCGAACTCCGGGTCACCGCCCGGGGGCAGCAGCACGCACAGCGGCTCCACCTGGTCCAGCACCTGGCGGCGCAGGACCGGTGGATAGGACGGGTCGAGCGGCACGATGGTCACGTTGAGCCTGGCCAGCGCCAGCAGCGCCACCACGTGCTCGACCGACGGCCCCAGGTGCAGCGCGACGCAGCACGGACGGTCGTCCCCGTCCGGCAGCGGGTGGGCGGCCCGCAGTTCGGCGGCGAGCGCCGCCGCGTGGGCGTCGAGTTCGGCGTAGCTCACCGGTCGGCCGTCGGACATCAGGGCCGGTGCGTCGGGTGTGCGGGCGACCTGCCGGGCGAAGCCCTCGGCCACCGTCGTCCAGGCCGGCACCGTCGGGGCGCCGCGACCGGGTTGCGGCAGTGCGCGGCGGTAGGGTGCCGCGAGCTCGGCCGGGGTCGCCGTCCCGCCTTCGGCGAGCAGGTCCAGACCCCGCCGGAACAGGCCCGCCATCGCCGCCGCCTCGGCGGCGTCGAAGCGGTCGTCTGCGTACTCCCACAGGCAGTCGAGACCGCCCTCGCGCTCGACCACGGACAGCGTCATCGGGCACTTGGCCTCGGCCGGGGCCCACCACAGCGGGCGGGCGGCGCAGCCGGGCAGGGCCAGCGCGCCGAAGTCGGTGTTCTCCAGGACGAACAGGTAGTCGAACGGGGAGTCGCCCCGGGCCGGCTCCCGGTCGGCCAGGACGTCGGCCAGCGCCACGTCCTGGCGGTCCAGCACCCGGCGGGCTTCGGCGCCCTGGCGCAGCAGCTGGCGGCGCAGCTCCTCGCGGGGCGCGACGGCCTGCGGCAGCAGCACGGTGTTGGCGAACATGCCGACGCTGCCCTCGAACTCCTGGACCGGCCGGTTGGCCACCGGTGCGGCGATCCGCGGCCTGGCCGAGCCGGTCACCCCGTACAGGCTCCAGGCGAAGACGCCGAGCAGCAACTCGAAGCGGGTCATGCCCAGTTCGGCGCAGATCCGGTCCACGGCGGCGCGCCGCACGACGTCCAGCGAGGTGTGCAGCAGGCCGGCCCGGGAGAAGGGCGGGGCTCCGGCCGGGTCACCGGGCTCGTGGTCCACCGCCTCCTCCGACCGGGCGTAGTGGGCCCGCAGTTCGGCGCGCTGGGCCTGGTAGGCGGGGCCGGCGAACCAGTCGGCCTGCCAGGCGGCGTAGTCCAGCGGGGTGGGCACCGGGGCGGTGTCCGTCCGCCGCGAGGCCTCGGCGGCGCCGTCGAGGGCGTGCCGGTAGCCGGACGACAGGTCGTTCAGCAGGACGTTGAGCGACCAGCCGTCGACCGCGATGTGGTGCAGGTGGAGCAGCAGCACCCCTCCCCCGTCCTGCGGCAGCCAGCGGGCGCGCAGCATCCGGGGGCGGGCCAGGTCGAACGGCACCGCGAAGAAACGTTCCGCCGTGGCGCGCGCATCGTCCTCGCCGCCGATGCCGACCACCCCCGGGTCGGATTCGGCCCGCAGGCCGGGTTCGGTCCCCGCGCCGGGTTCGGTCCACGGGTCGGGTTCGGTCCACGGGTCGTACGGGTCCCCGACCAGCTGGCGCAGGCCCTCGGGCGCGGCCTCGAAGGCGGTGCGCAGGGCCGCGTGGAGCCGCACCAGTTCCCGCAGCGAACCGCGCAACGCGTCGGTGTCGACCGGGCCGTCCAGGCGGAAGGCCAGTTCCACCGCGTAGGCCCGGGAGCGCGGCGCCCGCTGCTGCAGCAGCCACAGGCGCTGCTGCTCGCTGGTGGCGGACGCCGAGCGTGCCCGGGTCGGCGCGGGCGGCACCGGGTACGGCGAGTCGGCGGCTCCGGCCTCCGCCACCGCCCGGGCGATCCCCGCCACGTCCCCGGTCAGCACGCGGGCCTGGGGCAGTTCGCAGCCCCAGCGCCGGCGCACCTCGAAGCGCAGCCGCAGCGCCTTGAGCGAGTCGCCGCCGGAGGCGATCCAGCGGTCGCCCAGCCGCAGGTCCGGCACCCCGAGCACCTCGGCCGCCAGGGCCAGCACCTCACGCTGCCGCGCGGTGACGGCCGCGGCGCCCGGACGGTCGCCCTCCGGGCCGCGCCAGGGCCGGTCGCCGCGGCGCAGCAGGGCGGCCCGGTCGACCTTGCCGTTGGCGTTCAGCGGGAGCGCGTCCACGAGGTGGATGTGATGGGGCCTCATGTAGCCCGGCAGTCCGGCCGCCAGATGGCGGTCGAACTCCTCGAACGGGACATCCTCCCCCAGCACGACGTACGCCAGCAGCTCGTTCGGTCCGTCCTCCCCGCGCCTGCGGGTGCACACGTACGCCTGCCGCACCGCCGGATGCGTGACGATCTGCCGCTCCAGCTCGCCGGGCTCGATCCGGAAGCCGCGGACCTTCACCTGGCGGTCGGCGCGTCCGACGTACTCGATCAGGCCGTCGGCGCCGGCCCGCACCAGGTCGCCGGTGCGGTAGTGCGTCGTGCGGCCGTCGTCGTACCAGGGCAGCCGGACGAACCGGCGCTCCGTCTCCTCGGGCAGCTCGCGGTAGCCGGCCGCGAGACCGGCGCCGGACAGATGGAGTTCGGCCACCTCCCCGGGCGCCGCGACCCGGTCGCCGTCCGGGGCCACCAGCACGGCCCCGGTCCCCGGCAGCACCCGTCCGATCGGCACCAGGTCCCCGTCGAAGTCCCGCGGGATCGGGTGGCACAGCGCGAAGGTGGTGGCCTCGGTGGGGCCGTAGACGTTGTGCAGCCGGGTGGGGGCCGCCGCGTTGTGCCGGTACCAGCGGCGGATCAGCCGGGCGTTGAGCTGCTCCCCGCCGACCAGCAGCTGTCCGACCCCGGCGAAGCAGGACGGCTCCGTGTCCACCACCGCGTTGAACAGGGCCACCGTGACGAAGGCCGTGTCGATGCGCTCCCGCAGCAGGGCGGCGGCCAGCCGGTGCGGAGTCTGGACGGCCTCGTCACCGAGGACGACGCAGCAGCCGCCGGTCAGCAGCGGCACCCAGACCTCGAAGCTCAAGGCGTCGAACGCCGGATTGGACAGGCAGGAGTAGCGGGCTCCCCGCTCGATGCGGATGTACCCCGGGCTCGCCAGCCGCAGGATGCCGGCGTCCCGCACCTCGACGCCCTTCGGGCGGCCGGTCGTGCCCGAGGTGTAGAAGAGGAAGGAGACCGGCGCCCCGGTGAAGACCGCCTCCAGGTCGCCCGGTCCGGCCGCGAGCAGCGCCGCCGCCTCCAGCGGGCGCACCCGGACCGGCAGGTCGTCGGGTGCCGTGCCGCCGTGGACCACGGCCACGCTGGACGAGTCCGTCAGGATGTGGCGTCGGCGTTCCGCCGGGCTCTGCGCGTCCAGCGGGACGACCAGGGCGCCGAGCCGCAGGACGCCCAGCATGACGCAGACCAGCTGCCAGGAGCGCGGCAGGCAGACCGCCACCGCCTCACCGGGGCGGACGCCGGCACGGCGCAGCCCGCGGGCCACCGCCGCGGCGGCGGCCTCCAGGCCCGCGTAGTCCAGCCGGACGTCGCCGTCGACCAGCGCGACGGCCCGGGGGGTGCGCAGGGCCTGCTCGTGCACCGCCAG
This sequence comes from Kitasatospora sp. NPDC127116, assembly GCF_042677365.1. Taxonomy (NCBI): domain Bacteria; kingdom Bacillati; phylum Actinomycetota; class Actinomycetes; order Kitasatosporales; family Streptomycetaceae; genus Kitasatospora; species Kitasatospora sp. NPDC127116. Next base: position 5,803 of record NZ_JBHXTL010000081.1, on the reverse strand, counting down.
GGCGAGGCCGGTGGCCGTGGGCGTGCCGGGCGCTGCGCCCGCGGCGCTCTCGGCGGGCATCAGGCCTCCCCGGCGGACGCGACGGACGCGACGGACGCGACGGACGGCTGTCCGGGTACGGGCTCGGCCGGGGCGGGCGGGAGCACCGGATGGCGGTCCAGCTCGGCCGCGATCAGCTCGGCGATCCGGGGCACCGCCGCGCTCTCCAGCAGGTCCCAGTGGCCGCCGGCGACCGGCTCGACCAGCAGGCCGCCGCCGGCGCGCCGCTGCCAGAACGCGCGTACGGCACGCGCCGCTTGCTCCTCCTGTTCCCGGTTCGCGTTCCCGGCGGCCACTGCGTCCCCGGCGGCCTCGACCAGCACCAGCCGGGCCGGCGAGGGCGGCGTCCGGTAGTCGCGGGCGGTCATCCGGTTGTGGTTGTAGATGCGGAAGTACCGGTCGATCTGCTCGTCCTCGATCCCCGGGTACATCCCGTTGAACCTGATGAGCTTGTCGCGGAACTCGGCCATCGGCACGGGTTCGATCGAGGCGAGCTGCTCCGTGTCCTCGGTTCCGTGGGTGTCGAGCAGCACCACGCTGAACCGGGTGTGCCCGGCCCGGGCCAGTCGGCGCCCCATCTCGTGGGCGACCAGGCCGCCGTAGGAGAGACCGCACAGCACCAGCGCCTCGTCCGGACGGGGGTCGACCAGCGCCAGGTACTGCTCCGCCATGGCCTCGACCGTGGGCAGCGGCGTCTCCCCGGGGTTGATCCCGGGCGACTGCACCCCGAGGACGCCGACCCGGTCGGGCAGCGCCGCGGCCAGCGGCAGGTAGCAGAAGGCGGTACCGCCGGCCGGGTGGACGCAGACCACCCGCTGCTGTCCGTCCCCCCGGCGGAACTCGACCAGGTTGCCGTCCGGTGCGCCCGACGCCCCCGCCCGGAGCCGTTCGGCCAGGGCCTCGATGGTCGGGTTCTGCACGAGGTCGCGGATCGGCAGGGTCTCGCCGAACTCCTCACGGACGGCCAGGGCCACCTTGATGGCCGATATCGAAGTGCCACCCAGATCGAAGAAGTTGTCGGATATCCCGATGCCGGGGTGGAGCAGCACCCGCCGCCAGATGGTGTGCAGCGCCATCTCCACGTGGTCCCGCGGGCTCGCCGTGTTCACCCGGGCACGGGTCGCGGAGCGGGCCGCGTCCAGCAGCGCGGCGCGGTCCGGCTTGCCGCTGCGGTTGAGCGGCAGCCGCGGCAGTTCCACGAAGAGCGCGGGAATCATGTAGTCCGGCAGCCGCCGCGCCAGGGCGGCACGCCACTCGTGCGGTCGGCGCGGCTCCGCGTCGCCCCGGCCCAGGCCCGCCACCAGGCGCAGCTCGCCCGCGGCGTCGCGGTCGGCCAGCACCGCCGCCTCCCGCACGCCGGGGAGGGCCAGCAGCGCGGCCTCGACCTCCCCCGGCTCGATCCGGAAGCCGCGCAGTTTGACCTGGTCGTCGCCGCGGCCGAGGTACTGGGCGTTGCCGTCCGGAAGCCAGCGGGCGAGGTCCCCGGTGCGGTACAGGCGTTCACCGGGCGCGAAGGGGTCGTCGACGAAGCGCTCGGCGGTCAGGTCCGGACGGTGCAGGTAGCCCCGGGCCAGGCTCGCCCCGCCGAGGAAGACCTCGCCGGTCACCCCGGTCGGCACCGGCCGGAGCCGCCGGTCGAGCAGGTAGAGGCGGGTGTTGTCGAGGGGGCGGCCGATCGGGCACGGCCGGTCCAGCGGCCGCGGGTCGGTGTAGGCGGTGCTGTACAGCGTCGCCTCGGTGGGCCCGTAGCCGTAGCAGATACGCAGGCCGGGCAGCGCCTGCTGGATGCGGTGCAGCGCCTTCTCGGGGAGGGACTCCACCCCGGTCAGCAGCTGACGGAGCACCAGCCCGTCCAGGCGCGCCTCGGCGTCCTCGTCGATCCACGTGACGTAGGAGGGCGGCAGGAAGGCCTGCACGACGCGGTGCTCGCGCATCCAGCCCAGCAGTTCCTCCGGGTCGCCGCGCAGCTCGTCGGGGACCAGGTGCAGCACGGCGCCGGTGGTGAGCGGCATCAGCAACTCGTGCACCGAGGCGTCGAATCCGATGCTCGACCAGGCGGAGGCCGCCTCGCCGGGGGTGGCCCCGAAGCGCGCCAGCCAGGTGTCGAAGAGGTTGAGGACGCTGCCGTGGGTCACCGCCACGCCCTTGGGGCGGCCGGTGGAGCCGGAGGTGTGGATGACATAGGCGAGCTGCGACGGCCCGACGGTGATCCCCGGTGCGTCGTCGCGCTCCGCCTCGGCCTCGACCGCCCGCACCGGCTGCCAGTCCCCGGGCGGCACGTCGGCGTCGCTGAGCACCAGGGCCGGCGCCGCGTCCTCGACCATCGCGGCCAGCCGCTCGACCGGCTGCCCCGGGTCCAGCGGCAGGTAGGCGGCGCCCGCCTTGAGGATGCCGAGGACGCCCACCACCAGCTCGGTCGAGCGCCCGGAGTGCAGGCCGACGACCTGGTCCGGGCCGACGCCGCGGGCGATCAGCGCGTGCGCCAGCCGGTTGGCGCGGCGGTCGAGCGCGGCGTAGTCGAGCCGCTCCCCGTCCCGGACCAGGGCCGGAGCGGTGGGGCGGGTTCGGACCTGGGCCTGGAAGCGCTCGACCAACCCGGCCGGGGCGGCAGCGGCGGGCGTCGCCGACCCGTCGGCGCGGTCGCCCTGATCGTCCCGGTCGTCCCGGCCGTCCCGGCCGTCCTGGTCGTCCTGGTCGTCCTGGTCGTCCTGGTCGTTCTGGCTGGTGCCGTCGTCCCGGTGGGCCCGGTCGGCGCCGCTCCACTCCGACAGCACCCGGCGGCGCTCCTCCTCGTCCATCAGTTCCAGCTCGTCCACGCCCAGGTCGGGCCGGTCGACCAGCTGGGCCAGCACCCGGAGCAGATAGCCCGCGTAGCGCTCGGCCGTCGGGTGGTCGAACAGCGCGACGGCGTAGTCCAGATGGCCGGCCACCCGGCCGTCGTCCTCCTCCGCCAGCGACAGGGCCAGGTCGAACTTGGCCCCGGCGTACGGGATGCCGAGCGGCTCGACCTCGATCCCGGGCAGGTCCAGCAGGCCCTTCCGGGAGGGCTGCCAGGCGACCATGGTCTGGAACAGCGGGGTGTGGGCGGTGCTGCGCGGCGGGTTGATCAGCTCCACCACCTGCTCGAACGGCAGGTCCTGGTGCTTCAGGGCGGCCCGCAGCGCGCCGCGCACCTGCTTCAGCACGGCCGACCCGGTCGGCGAGTCCGCCAGGTCGACCCGCACGGCCAGGGAGTTGACGAAGAATCCGATCAGGTCGGAGAAGGTGCCGCGGCGGCGGTTGGCCGTCGGGACGCCGACGACGATGTCGCTCTGCCCGGTCAGCCGCGACAGCACCACGGACCAGCCGGCCAGCACGGCCGTGAACAGGGTCCCGCCCTGCCGGCGCGCGAGCGACGTGAGGGCGGTGCCGAGTTCCCGGTCGATGGAGAGCGGCACCCGGCCGCCGCGGTGGTCCTGCTCCGGCGGTCGGGGGCGGTCGGTGGGCAGTTCGAGCAGGGCCGGGGCGCCGGCGAGGGCTTCCCTCCAGTGGGCGGCCTGCACCGCCGGTTCGTCCCCGCACGCCCACTCCCGCTGCCAACGGGTGTAGTCGGCGTACTGCAGGGGCAGCGGCGGCAGCGGGGAGTGCGCGCCGTCACGGAACGCCGTGTACAGCGTTCCGAGTTCACGCAGCATCACGGTCATGGACCAGCCGTCGAAGACCGCGTGGTGCAGGGTCAGCAGCAGCACGTGGTGCCGCTCGGCCAGGACGACCAGACGGCCGCGCGCCAGCGGGCCGCGGCTCAGGTCGAAGGGCGTGTCGGACTCCGCGCGCTGCAGGGCGGTGACGCGCGCCCCGGCGTCCGGGAGCCCGGTCAGGTCGTCCACCGCGAGGGTGTAGCCGGAGTCGGACGGACCGATCAGCTGGTGGAGGCCGTCTCCGCCGGCGACCAGCCGGGTGCGCAGGACCTCGTGCCGGGAGACCAGTTCGTCGAGCGCACGGGCGAGCACCGCCCGGTCGAGGGTTCCGCGCAGGGTGAAGGCCAGGGTCTCGTTGTACGCGGCGTCGGCGCCGTCCAGCTGGGACAGCGCCCAGAGCCGCTGCTGTCCCGGCGCGGGCTCCGGGAGCCGGACCCCGGCCGCCGCCGGGGTGGCGGCCCCGAGCGCGGGACGCGGGTCCGCCTGGTCGGTGGTGGTGCCGTGGGGCTCGTACGTCTCCGACAAGGCCAGACCTTTCCTGGGGGAGGGTCGTTGCAGGGATCGACGGCGCGGTGGCGGCGCTGGGGGGAGCGGCCGGTGACCCCGGTGGTACGGATCGGATCGCCCGGACCGAGGCCCCCGATCGGATCGCACGGATCGCTTCGAACGCGCGCGGAACCCCGGGGTGACGGACGGTCGGCATCCGTTGGAGCTCGGGCGGTCCAGGGCGGCACACAAGGGTGCCCGTGAAGCCGGCGATGACGACGTGCAGTGGATCAACGCCTCTGAATGCATAGTTAAGATGACTAATTCGGCCGGGGCAAGAGCCTGGATCTTCTTCCGCCGTCCGTCCGCGCGCCCGCCGTCACCGGAGCACGGCGCCCGTCCGTCCCGTTGCCCGCACGAGCCGCGATCAAGGATGATGCTCCGCCGTGACGTACCTCATCCTCGGCGTGCTGGGCATGCTCGCCCTCGCCGCCGTCCTCAGGTTCCGCAGGAACAAGGCCGGGAACTGGGCCCGGACCGAGTTCGACGCGCCCACGTACGGCATGGCCCCCCGCGACCGGCTCGACCCGGGCCGCGCCGGGCCGCCGCCGCCCCCGCACCTCCGCCAGGAGTCCCTGGCGATCGCCGAGGCGGCCTGGGCCGGGGACTGGAGGCCCGCCGCCGCGTACGTCGAGGCCGCCGGGCAGGACTGGGACGAGCGCTGGTACCGGCTCGACCTGCTGGACTCCATCGCCGACCGGAACGACAGCTGGCTGAAGACCTGGCGCGCGGCCGAGCCGGGCAACTGCGACGCGGCCACCCTGGAGGCCGGCCGGATGGTGCAGGCGGCCTGGACGGTCCGCGGCTCCCGGGACACCCACGAGGTGCCCGAGGAGGCCATGCTGACCTTCCGGGCCATGCTGCCCGCCGCCGTCGAGGCCGCGAAGCGGGCCGCCCTCCTGGCCCCCGCCGACCCGGGCCCCTGGGTCGTCATGGTGACCGCCGCCCGCGGCGCGCAGTACACGCCCAAGCAGTTCGAGGAGCTGTGGCGCGGCCTGGTCGAGCGGGCGCCGTTCCACTACGAGGGCCACTGGCAGGCCATGCAGTACTGGTGCGCCAAGTGGTCCGGCTCGGACAAGAAGATGCTGGCCTTCGCCAAGCGGGCGCTCAGAAAGGCCCCGGCCGGCAGCCCGCTGCCCGGCCTCTACCTGCAGGCGCTGTACGAGCTGGAGCTGCGCGGCGCCCTCGGCACCACGCTGAGCGGCGAGCTGGGCAGGGACCCGGTGCGCAAGGTCGCGGCCGCGCTGGCCCGGGTCCGCCCGGACCACGAGCGGCTGCCGCACCTGCGGCACCTGCTCGCCCACTACGCGGGCATCGCCGGGCTCCACCGCATCGCCCTGGAGCAGTTCCGGGCGATCGGGCCGTGGTGCGGCAGCCCGCCGTGGACCCGCACGGAGGACCCGGCGCTCGCCTTCGACCTCGCCCGCGGCGCCGCCGTACGGCTGTCGGGCGCGAAGCCGACGCCGGCCCTGCTGCGGCCGAAGGCCGGGCCGCGGGACAGCGCATAGGGATCCGGGAGGACATGGCGGTCGAGCCACGAC
>NZ_JBHXTL010000080.1:26796-46366 GCF_042677365.1 Kitasatospora sp. NPDC127116 | reverse complement strand
GGCCGGCCATGCAGTGCATGAGGGTGGACTTGCCGGAGCCGGACGGGCCCATGATGGCGGTGAACTCGCCCTGGGGGAAGGTGACGCTGACGTTGTCGAGGGCGACGACGCGGGTCTCCCCCTCCCCGTAGACCTTGTTCAGGCTGGTGGCTCGGGCGGCCGCCCGCCCGGTGTGGACGGCGGTTGCGGGGAACGTCACGTGGACTCCTCGAACGGATTAACGGAATGTTTAACTCCGTAACATCATCCCAAGCTGTTCGAACGCGATGTGTATGCCGCGCGGACGGTCGGCCCCCGCCCACCCGGCGGGGTGGCGGGGGCGATCTCCTCCTCAGGTATGACGCCGGCCCCTGAGGGATCTGGTTCCGGCCGGCTACTCGACCGCCACGCCGAAGGCCGCAGCCAGCCCGGCCAGACCGTTCGTCACCGCCCGCCCGGACGGGCTGAACTCCCAGCCGCCGGCGCCCCGGCGGAACGCCCCGAGCAGCATCGCGGTGTCCGGCACCCCGCCGGTCGGTCCCGCCCAGGCGTCCGGACCGCCCGCGCCCGGCCCGTACGCGGCGGCGAGGGCCAGGCCGTGCACGTAGCCGAGCGGCAGCGCCGGGTGCTCCTCCTCCTCGGTGGACACGGCGACCACCACCTCCTCGACGGCGGCCGGCAGCCGGTGCAGGTCCAGCGCCAGCCGGGCCGCCCGGGTCGGCTCGCCCGGCACCGAGCGGGTCGGATGCAGCCGGACGGAACCGTCCGGGTCCTGCGGGCTGTTGAAGAACACGAAGTGCTCGTCGCTCAGCACCCGGCCGCCCGCGCACAGGAACGCGGTGACGTCCAGCTCCACCGCGTCCCCGCCGGCCGTCCGGCTCTGCCAGCTCACCGTGAGGGCGGTCTCACCAGCCCCCTCGGGACCGCCGTTCGCGGCCGTGGTGGCGGCGGCCCCGGCCTCCCCGGACCCGCCGCCGAGCCGGCCGCGCAGACCCTGCTCGGCGAGCAGGACGACCAGCTCCGGACCGCTCACCAGCGTCAGCGGCTTGCCCTCGATGTAGCTGTACGAGCCGCGGCCGAAGCCCGCGGTGGTGACCAGGATGCCCTTGTTCGCGCCGTGGTGGCGGACGGTGGACTCCAGGTCGCGCACCGCCGTCGGCGGGACGGTCTTCTTGTAGCGCTTCGCCTGGATCACGATCTTGCCGCCGGTCACCGGGTCCAGGTCCTCCGCCACCACGTCCACCCCGACGTCGCCGCTGCGGGCCGTGGTCATCACCCGGAAGCCGCGCAGCCGGAACAGCTCGGCGATCAGGTCCTCGAACTCCAGCGGGTCCATCTCGAACAGGTCCGGCTCGTCCTCGCCGCCGTGCCCGGCCAGGCTCCCGCCGACGCTCTCCGGCCGCCGGTCCGGGCGCACCTCGTCCAGCCGCTCCGGGCGCGCCGACAGCCGGCCGCCCAGGCCCTGGAAGCACTCCAGCGGATCCACCCGGTCCAGTGCCAGTCCGGCGAAGCCGGCCCGGGTCGCGGTCAGGGTGGACAGGAAGCGCTCGGCCTCCCGGCCGGTCGCCGGGTCGATGCCGAGGACGAAGCCGTTCAGCACCACCGAGTCCAGCAGCCCGTCCCGGTCCGCCCGGAACAGCTCCGCCGCCACCCGCAGCGCCGACTGCGCCAGCACCTGCCGGTACAGCGCCTTGCGCTCCGTCGCCGGGCGGGCCACCTCGGCCTCGCGGTCGTCCGACTTCACGTACCGCACCCGGGCGGCGGCCGGCACCACGTCCGGCCCGGGCAGCTCCCAGTCCACCACCAGCTGGCGGCTCCCGGCGTCGAACGCCGCCACCAGCCGGTGCGGGAAGCCCTCCGGCCAGGCCGCCGAGGCGTACAGGCCCGCGGTGAAGTACTCCTGCACCGCCTCCGGCTCACCCGCCCGCAGCCGGCGCAGCAACTCCTCGGTCCGCGCGGCCAGCTCCTCCTGCTGCCGGCGGGACTGCTCGGCCCAGGCCAGGTACTCCTGGTGGTACCCGGCCAGCCGCTGCTGCCGGTCCGCCTCCCGGGCCTGGGCGGCGTACCAGTCCTGCTCGAACCGGGCCCGGGCCTGGGCCAGGTACTGCTCGTACTGCTGCCGCACCCCCGGGTTGCGGGCCTGGACCGGGTCCGGCGGCGGCACGAAGTACCGGGCCGAGGACTGGTCCGGCATCGGCACCGGCTCGCCCAGCGGACCCGGATCGAACGGCGGCACCGCCGGCGCCGCCAGCAGGGCCTGCGGGCCGAAGGCCGGCGCGGCCAGTCCGGCGGCCAGCAGGCTCCTCAACTCCTCCACCCGGGCGTCCAGTTCGGCCGTCCGCCGGGCCACCTCCGCCTCCCGCGACTGCTGGTGGGCGCGCAGCGCCTCGCGCTCGTCGCGGGCCGCCGCCTTCTGCGTCTCGCGCTGCTCCCGCTCCCGGCGGCGCAGTTCCGCCGCCTCGGCGCGCCACCGGGCCTCCTCCCGGCGCTGCTGCTGTCGCTGCGCCTCCGCCCAGATCGCCAGCACCCCGCTGCTCCGCCGCCCCGACACCGTCCGTCCACCCCATTCGCCTCGCGCCGACCGGCCGCCGCGGCACCGCCTCCCGGCTGCGCCGCCGACCGCGCCCGCAACAATAGAACGTGAACACCCCGCCGGGCCAAGCGCCGGTGACCTGCGGGGCTTTCGGGCGGGGCGACGGCGCCGGAGGGCGTGGCGGCCGAGGCGGTGGAAAACCGACGCGGGCCCGCCCGGCGGTGTGTCGCCGGACAGGCCCGCGGTCTCCCGCGCCGTGCTGTCGCAGGGTCAGGAGGAGACGGCGTCGGCCTTCTGGATGGTCGCCCCGAGGTCGCACCAGGTGGTCGAGGTGCCGCCGGACTCGGCGCGGTTGCCGTAGTGGGTGTAGTTGCCGTAGCCCGGCTTGTAACAGACGATCCGGCCGGTGAAGGCCGAGCCGACGCAGCGGATCGAGGCGCCCGCGTGGCCGCCGCTGCCGGTGAAGTAGGACGGCGCGTTGCAGCTCAACGCGGTCGTGGTGGCCGAGGCCGGGCCGGCGGCCAGGAGCAGGCCCGAGGCGGCGAGGGCGAGAGCGCCGGTGGTGGCGGCGGCACGCTGGAGAATGCGCATGGCTGTTCCCTTCCCGAGGGGGATCGTTCGTGAGGGATTCACTGCCGAGGACGCTAGCCGTGCATTTTGACGGGGTCACGTCGACCCGAGGGCCCGTCGAGCGGGGTTCGAGCGGAGGTCCGGCCGCCGCCCGCCCACCAGGGCCCGGAGGCTCCGCCGGAGCGGCCGGCCCGTCGGTGGCACCGGGTAGTCTCGACGGCTACCGACGGCAAGGAGAGACGTGACGATCCCCCCGCAGCACCCGGAGCCCCGGGGGCGCCCCGCCGGCTGGATCTCCACTGGTCTGAGCTGGCAGGACGGCCGCGCCCTGCTCGGGGCCGTGTGCGGCACCCGGGTGCACGAGCGCGAGGTGGCGCCGGGGGCGGAGGTCGGCTGGCTGCTGGGCGGCCCGCGCCGCTGCGTCGGGGCCTGGCTGGCGGGGGCGACGGAGCGCACGCCCTGCCCGCACCACGCGGTGATCGATCCGGCCGGCGGGGCGACCCAGTGCCCGGCGTGCCAGAGCGTGGACCGCGGCCTCGCCCTCGCCCGGGACCAGATCCTCGACGACGGCCGCACCTACCTGCTCTACCTCGCCTGGTTCGGCGAGGGCCTGCTCAAGGTCGGCCTCACCGCTGAACAGCGCGGCGACAGCCGGCTGCTCGAACAGGGCGCGCTGGCCTACGCGTTCACCGCCCGCGGCGCCCTGCCGGCGGTCCGGCGCGCCGAACTCACCGTCGCTGCCTCGGGCCTGGCCCGCGAGCGGTACAAGTCCCGGCTCAAGACCGAGCACTGGTGGTCGCACGGCGACACCCCGTACCGCCGTACGGTGCTCGCCGAGGCCCGCGCGCAGGCGCACCGGCTGCTGGACGGCCATGCCGTGGAGCTGCTCGCCGACCGCCCGGTGGTCGACCACGTCGAGCGCTACGGCCTGGCCGGCGGCGCCCCGGAGGCGTACCGGGAGATCGTCGGGCTGGCCGACGGCGCGGTCGTCGCGGGCCGGCTCCGGCCGCCGGTGGGCCGGCACCTCTTCCTCGACCAGGCGGACGGCTCCGGCCCGCTGCTGCTGGACACCCGGCTGCTCACCGGCTGGACCCTCGGCCCGGTCACCGGCCGCGGTTCCACCGGCCTGACCCTGCGCGAGCGACTGCGTCCGCCGGAGCCGGACACCCAGGAGGCGCTGTTCTGAGAGCGTTCGCGGAACCGCCCCGACCAGCATGGTTGCGTAATAAAACCGCAAGGGCCTGGCCTCGGCCTTGCGGTTTTAATTTGCTACCACTTTGGAGCGGGTCCAAACCATGATCGCTGCCCACGAGACCTTCGACGGCACCTTCCCGTACCGACCGCACTTCAGCACGGCTCCCGGCTTCCCCCTGCACTACGTGGACGAGGGCGCCGGCCCCGTCGTGCTCTGCCTGCACGGCGAACCCACCTGGGGCTACCTCTTCCGGGACCTGATCCGCCGCCTGGCCCCGACCCACCGGGTGATCGCCCCCGACCACATGGGGTTCGGCAAGAGCGCCACCCCGGCCGGGCGCGGCTACCGGCTGCAGGACCACGTCGACAACCTGGAGGCGCTGGTCCTGGACCTCGGCCTGCGCCAGCTCACCCTGGTCCTCCACGACTTCGGCGGACCGGTCGGCATGGGCCTGGCCGCCCGCCGCCCCGATCTGATCGCCCGGGTGGTGAGCGTCAACGGACCCACGCCCTTCGGCCAGCCCGGCCTCGGCGCGGCGCTCGCCGCCAACGCGGCCGAGTCCCCGTGGTTCGGCTGGATCGCCCGGGCGCACGCCGACGGCAGCCTGGCCGCCGTCCTCGGTGAACTCGGCCACACGATCCTCAGCATCCTGAAGCTCAACGGCTTCCAGAACAACGCCCTGATCACGGACACCTGGCTGGCCGCCTACGGAGCGGCCTTCCCCTCCCGCGCGGAGGCCGCGGGCGCGATCGGCTGGGCGGAGGGCTTCGCGACCGGGGCGCACACCTTCGAGACTCCGGGCGGCGAGGCCCGCGCGGCGCTCGCCGCCCTGCCCGCGCTCGCCCTGTGGGGCACGGCCGACCGGACCCTCGCCGCCCGGCACTTCCTGCCGCTGTTCGCCGAGGCGTTCCCCCGCGGCCGGATCGTCGAACTGCCCGGCGTCGGCCACTACAGCCCCGAGGACGCCCCGGACGCCGTCGGCGACCTGGTGCAGCGCTTCCTCGCGGAGACGGAGACGGAGACGGAGACGAAGCCGGAGACGGAGACGAAGGCGAGGGGTGCGGCGTAGACCGGCGCCCGCGAGCGGGCGCCGGTCGGTCGGTCAGCCGCTGATCAGGGCCAGGAGCTGGTTCGCGAGTCCCAGCGCCGGGGCGGCCGCCTCGCCGACGCTCTGGGCCAGGCCGGCCAGCAGCAGCAGGGTGTTGCGCCGGCGGCCCGGTTCCTCCGCGGCGGGGCTGGTCAGCACCGGCAGGGCCTCGGCGAGGCTCTGCCGGTCCGCCTCGTGGAGCCGGCCGTCCCGGGCCAGCTCGGTGACCACGGCGGCGAGCCGGGCGAACAGCGCGGCGACCTCCGGCGGCAGGGCCTGGTCGGCGGCCGGGCCGTTGTTGTGCTGGATGCCGACGTTGTTGCTGCCGCCGTGGATGGTGACCCGGTCGCCGTACTGGACGTTCGGACGCTCGTTGTCGTTCACTTGCTGACTCCCGTGTTTCCCTGGCCGCCGTAGATGTTGACGCTGTCGCCGAACTGGTACTGCCGCAGGTCCACGCTGATGGTCTGGACGACCTGCTGGAACTCGGCCTGCGGGTTCTCGATCGCGCGGGTGATGACGGCCTGCAGCTCGAACGCCGGCTCCGCGGTGAGCCAGGCCAGCACCGCGGTCGGCGGGCCGGCCGTGTCCACGGCCAGCACGTACAGGTCGGGCCGGCGCAGCACCGGCCAGGTGAAGATCAGGAAGTAGACCGCCACGAGGATCACCGCGACGAGGACCAGCGTGCCGGACCCGGATTCCGAGGACGAGCCGTCGGCGGCCTGCGCGATCACGAACACGGGCAGGAAGACGACCAGGGCGAAGGCGAGCAGCCGCAGGAGCGCGCGGCGCCGGCCGGGCACGATCAGGGAGGTGCCGACCCGGGCCACGTTGGCCAGCGGGTACGCGGCCTGCCCGATCCAGAGGATGCGGTTGGTGACCGCGACGCGGGTGGTGGTCGGGGTGCCGCTGGGACCGCTCGTGAAGGCCGGCGGCGGGGCGGTGGGCGGTGGCGGCCCGAACGGGGCCGGTGTCGGCGGCCCGCCGGGCGGAGGCGGCGGAACGAACGGGAAGGAGCCGGTCTGGCCGGCTCGGGGCGAATCGGCAGGATCGGTCGGCTGCATGGCCATGTCCCCCAAGGCTGTCGTGCAGGGGAGGACAATGTGCCAGCACGCTCCGGGTCTGCACAAGTTCATTGTCGTGCCCGGTAACTGACATATCGTCGGTTCGTATGCCCCGGCGGGCGCCGTGACGCCCCTGGCCCCGCCGGCCGCGGGCCGTCAGCTCAGCTTGCCGCGCAGCACGCCCGGGCCGGAGCGGGCCCGGCGGGACAGCGGCGGGCGGGACGGGCGGACGTCGGCGCGGGCCGGCTGCTCGGCCGCCTCCGCGGCCCGCCCGGCCAGCGCGGCCCGGGCGGCGGCCAAGGCGACCCGGGCGAGCAGCGGGTCCTCCCGGACACCGGCGGCGTGCTTGGCGCTCTGGCAGGCGGTGCACCAGACCGGCGAGGCCGGCCCGTCCGGGTACACCATCTCCTCGGGCGGCAGGTAGTGCCCACCGCACTCGACGCACTCGAAGACGAACCTCATCCGACGATCACCGTCCCGGATCCGTGGCACCGACCGCAGGGCGACCAGAACGTGTGGACGCTGGGCACCATGCTTCCTTCCTCGTCCAGTTCGACCGTTGCCTCGGTCTTCTGGGTCCCCCCGGACCCGCCGCAACCGGAACAGGACTGAACCTCGGGCATATGCCGTCCTTCCGTGGCGGAGCACCACCGTAGCGCGATTCTCCGTCAGGAAGCACCGCCCGCCGGGATCCGCCACCCGTACGGGTAGCGCGAACCCCCGCCGCACGCCCCGCCGTAGCAAGTGTCGGCCCCCGCCTGAGCACCAGGGCGGGGGCCGACCGCAGGAGGGGAGTCGTCAGCCGCGGGCGGCCCGCAGGAACTCCCGGTTCATCGCCGCGATGCTGGGCAGCGGGATGCCCTTGGGACAGGCGGTGGCGCACTCGCCGGTGTTGGTGCAGCCGCCGAAGCCCTCGGCGTCCATGGCCGAGACCATGTTCCGCACCCGGGCGGCCCGTTCCGGCGCGCCCTGCGGCAGCACGTTGAGGTGCACCACCTTGGCGGAGGTGAAGAGCATCGCCGAGCCGTTCGGGCAGGCCGCCACACAGGCGCCGCAGCCGATGCACTCGGCGTGCTCGAAGGCGGTGTCGGCGACCTCCTTGGGGACGGGTGTGGCGTGCGCCTCGGGGGCGCTGCCGGTGGGGGCGGTGATGTAGCCGCCGGAGCCGATGATCCGGTCGAAGGCCGAGCGGTCCACCACCAGGTCCTTGACCACCGGGAAGGCCGCCGCCCGCCAGGGCTCGACGTCGATGGTGTCGCCGTCCTGGAAGTGCCGCATGTGCAGCTGGCAGGTGGTGGTGCGCTCGGGGCCGTGCGCCCGGCCGTTGATGACCATGCCGCAGGCGCCGCAGATGCCCTCGCGGCAGTCGTGGTCGAAGGCGACCGGCTGGTCGCCGCGGGTGATCAGTTCTTCGTTGAGGGTGTCCAGCATCTCCAGGAAGGACATGTCCGGGCTGATCCCGCTGACCTGGTAGGTGGTCATCGAGCCGGGTGCGTCCGGGCCGGCCTGGCGCCAGATGCGCAGGGTGAGGTTCACGCGTAGCTCCGCTGGGTGAGGTGGACGTGCTCGAAGTCGAGTTCCTCGCGGTGGAGGACGGGTGCCGCGCCGGTGGCGGTGAACTCCCAGGCGGCGGCGTAGGAGAAGTCCTCGTCGCGGCGGGCGGCCTCGCCGTCGGGGGTCTGGCTCTCGGTGCGGAAGTGGCCGCCGCAGGATTCGGCGCGGTGCAGTGCGTCCAGGCACATCAGTTCGGCCAGTTCGAAGTAGTCGACGAGCCGGTTGGCCTTCTCCAGCGACTGGTTGAGCTCCTGCCCGGTGCCGGGCACCTTGATCCGGCGCCAGAACTCCTCGCGCAGTTGCGGGATCCGCTCCAGCGCCCGCCGCAGTCCGGCCTCGTCGCGGGCCATTCCGCACTCGTTCCAGAGCAGTTCGCCGAGTTCGCGGTGGAAGGAGTCCGGGGTGCGGTCGCCGTCCACCGCGAGGATCAGGTTGAGCCGGTCCTCGACCTCGGCCTCCACCTCGGCGAGCACCGGGTGGTCGGCGGGTACGGTCGGCAGCGGGTGGCGGGCCAGGTAGTCGTTGATGGTCGGCGGCAGCACGAAGTAGCCGTCGGCCAGGCCCTGCATCAGGGCGCTGGCGCCGAGCCGGTTGGCGCCGTGGTCGGAGAAGTTGGCCTCCCCGATCGCGAACAGGCCGGGGACGGTGGTCTGCAGGTCGTAGTCGACCCAGAGCCCGCCCATCGTGTAGTGGATCGCCGGGTAGATCCGCATCGGCACCCGGTACGGGTCCTCGGCGGTGATCCGCTCGTACATCTCGAAGAGGTTGCCGTACCTGGCCTCGACGGCGTCCCGGCCCATCCGGCGGATCGCGTCGGCGAAGTCCAGGTAGACGCCCTGGCCGCCGGGGCCGACGCCGCGGCCCTCGTCGCAGACGTTCTTGGCGGCCCGGGAGGCGATGTCGCGGGGCACCAGGTTGCCGAACGACGGGTAGATCCGCTCCAGGTAGTAGTCCCGCTCCTCCTCGGGGATCTCGGCCGGCGGCCGGGTGTCGCCCTGTGCCTTGGGCACCCAGATCCGGCCGTCGTTGCGCAGCGACTCGCTCATCAGGGTGAGCTTGGACTGGTGGTCGCCGGAGCGCGGGATGCAGGTCGGGTGGATCTGGGTGAAGCACGGGTTGGCGAAGTACGCGCCGCGCCGGTGCGCCCGCCAGATCGCGGTGGTGTTGGAGTTCTTGGCGTTGGTGGAGAGGTAGAACACGTTGCCGTAGCCGCCGCTGGCGAGCACCACGGCGTCCGCGGTGTAGCTGCGGATCTCGCCGGTGACGAGGTCGCGGGCGACGATGCCGCGGGCCCGGCCGTCGACCACCAGCAGGTCGAGCATCTCGGTGCGCGGGTGCAGTTCCACGTTCCCGGCGGCGATCTGCCGGGAGAGCGCCTGGTAGGCGCCGAGCAGCAGCTGCTGGCCGGTCTGGCCGCGGGCGTAGAAGGTCCGGGAGACCTGCACGCCGCCGAAGGACCGGGTGTCGAGCAGGCCGCCGTACTCGCGGGCGAAGGGCACGCCCTGGGCCACGCACTGGTCGATGATCTCCACCGACACCTGGGCCAGCCGGTGCACGTTGGACTCGCGGGCGCGGAAGTCGCCGCCCTTGACGGTGTCGTAGAACAGCCGGCGGATCGAGTCGCCGTCGTTGCGGTAGTTCTTGGCCGCGTTGATGCCGCCCTGGGCGGCGATCGAGTGGGCGCGCCTGGGGGAGTCCTGGAAGCAGAACTGGACGACGTGGTAGCCCTGTTCGGCCAGGGTGGCGCCGGCCGCGCCGCCGGCCAGGCCGGTGCCGACCACGATCACGGTGTGCTTGCGCCGGTTGGCCGGGTTGACCAGCTTGGCGTCGAACCGCCGCTGGTCCCAGCGCTGTTCGATCGGGCCGGCGGGGGCCCTGGTGTCGGCGACCGGCTCGCCGAGGGTGTACTCCAGGTAGCTCATGTCAGCACTGCTCACTTCACGACTGCTCACTTCACGACTCCGGTCATCACGGCCACGGGGACGGACAGGAACCCGGCCGTCAGCACCAGGGCCAGGCCGTTCGCGATCAGCTTGAGCGCCCGGTCGCGGCGGGCGTTGTTGGCGCCGAGGGTCTGCGCGGCGCTCCAGAACCCGTGCCGGATGTGCAGGCCGACGGCCAGCATCGCGACGACGTAGAACACGTCGACGTACCAGCGGCCGAAGGAGGCCACGATGTTCTGGTACGGGTGGCCGTGCTCGGCGGCCGGGTTCACGGTCAGCGTGGTGAGGTCCAGGACGTGCCAGACGATGAACAGCGCCAGGATCACCCCGCCCCAGCGCATGGTCCTCGTCGCGTAGCTCGCCCGGCGGCGCTTGTGCACGTACCGGCTCGGGCGGGCCGCGAGGTCGCGGCGGCTGAGCTGGTACGCGGAGACGCCGTGCAGCACCACGGCGGCCAGCAGGCCGGCCCGGGCGATCCACAGGAACCACTCGTGGCCCAGGAAGGGCTGTCCGATGGTGCGCAGCCAGGCCGCGTAGCCGTTGATGTCGTCCGGGCCGAAGAACACCTTGAGGTTCCCCAGCATGTGTGCGACCAGGTACAGCAGCATGGCCAGTCCGGTGACGGCCATGACCGCCTTCTTGCCGACGGTCGACCGCCACAGGGTCGCCAGGGTGGACGGGTGCCGGGCCGTCCGAGTCGCGGTTGTCATGGCTGCAACGGTAGGGACGGCGGGTCGGGTGCGTCCAAGACATGATGTGGCTCGTGACGATAGGCACCGACTATCGATGCGGCCTATCCTGGCCCCGTGCAGCTCCAGCAACTCCGCTACTTCCTGGCCGTCGCCGAGACCCGGCACTTCACCCGGGCCGCCGAGGCGGCGCACGTCGCCCAGCCGTCGCTCTCGCAGCAGATCCGTTCGCTGGAGCGGGAGTTGGGCGCCGAACTGTTCCACCGCACCCGGGGCAACATCGCGCTGACCGACGCCGGGGACGCCCTGCTGCCGCTGGCCCGGCGCATCCTCGCGGACACCGAGAGCGCCCGGCTGGCCGTGCAGGAGACGGTCCAGCTGCGCCGCGGCCGGGTCCGGCTGGGCGCGCCGCCCAGCCTGTGCACCAGCCTGGTGCCGGACGTGCTGCGGGTCTTCCGGGACCGCTACCCGGGGGTGACGCTGGTGGTCCGGGAGGGTGGCTCGCGCGATCTGGTCGGCTGGCTGGCGGCGGGGGAGCTGGACCTCGCGCTGATCATCACCCGGCCGGGCGGGGAGCAGGAGCCCGCGCTGGCGGTCACCGAACTGCTGCACGAGGAACTGGTGCTGGTCGCCGCCGAGGGGCGGGCCCGGCGCAAGGTCCGGGTGACGGAGCTGAAGGACCGGCCGCTGGTGATGTTCCGGGAGGGCTACGACGTCCGGGAGGCGACCCTGGCGGCCTGCCGGGCGGCCGGGTTCGAGCCGCGGTTCGCGGTGGAGGGCGGCGAGATGGACGCGGTGCTGGGCTTCGTCCGGGCCGGGCTCGGGCCCGCCGTCGTCCCCGGCATGGTGGCCGCCCGCTCCGGCCTCGCGGTGACCGGGTTCGCCGGGCCCGGCCTCGGCCGCACCATCGCCGTCGCGCACGGCCACGAGGTGCCGCCCACCCGCGCGGCGGAGGCCCTGCGGGAGACCCTGCTGGCGCACCTGCGCGACGCCGCACGCGACGGCGAACTGCCTCCGGGCACCCGGCTGTTGCTGCCGTGAGCCCCGTCGCGAGCCGGCGGGGCGCTCCCGTCAGCGGATCCGGCGGGCGACGGGCCCGCTACGCGGCGGGCGGGGTTCCGCCCGAGCGCAGCGTGAGCAGGGTGATCTCGCTCGGGGCGAAGACCCGGAAGGGCGGGCCCCAGAAGCCGGTGCCGCGGCTGGTGTAGAGCTGGGTCCGCTCCCCGTGCCGGCTCAGGCCGTGCACCACCGGCTGATCGATGCGGACGAGGAAGTTGAACGGCCAGATCTGGCCGCCGTGGGTGTGCCCGGAGACCTGCAGGTCGATGCCGGCGGCAGCGGCCTGCGGGACGTACTTGGGCTGGTGGGCGACGAGCAGCACCGGCAGGGCCGGGTCCGCCCCCGCCAGTGCGCCGAGCAGGTTCGCACGGTGTCCGGCCAGGCCGGAGGACTCCGCGGTCACGTCGTCCACGCCGGCGAGCACGAGGGCGTCCCCGCCGCGCTCCACCACCACGTGGCGGTTGTGCAGCGGCTCCCAGCCCAGGTCCGCCATCCGGTCCAGCCAGCCCTGGGCCTCGCTGCCGTACTCGTGGTTCCCCGTGACGTAGACCCTGGCCAGCCGCGACCGGATCGTCCCGAGCGGCGCGGACTGCTCCCGGCGCTGGGCGGGGGTGCCGTCGGCGATGTCGCCGGCGTGGACCACGACGTCCGCGTCGAGCGCGTTGACCGCCTCGGTGACCCGCGCCGACCAGGCAGCCCGGTCGATCGGCCCGTAGTGGGTGTCGGCCAGCACCACGACCCGGGTCCCGTCCAGGCCGGCGCCGAGCCGCGGGACGTGCACGTCCACCCGCTTCACCCGGGGCACCCGCATCGCCTCGTGGTGCCCCCAGCCCAGCAGCCCGGCCGAGACCAGGGCGACGGCCACGGCCACCGCCCTGGCCCGGTCGGTGCCGCCGACGTCGAGCCCGACGAGCACCAGGTTCACCGCGCCGCCCAGCACCGACCAGGTGAACAGCACCCAGATCATCCCGAGGCTGGTGTCCGCGACGCGGGCGGCCCGGTCGCTGCGCCGCCGCCCGTGGCCCGCGACCATCAGGAAGGGGAAGGAGACCAGCCAGCCGGCGAGGACGACCGTGCCGGCCAGGAAGACCGGGAACGGCCAGTCGGCGCCGGAGGCGAACAGCGTCCACCAGGGCGGGAGGCACAGGAGGACGAGGACGAGCACGAGGACCGTCAGCCGCCGGACCAGGGAACGCCGGCGCCGCGCACCCCCGCCCGGGGGCTCCGTGCCCGCCGCGGGCCGGGGAGCGGCCACGACGGTCTCCGGGCCCTCGCGGTCCGCCGACCGGTGTCCCGACTCCAACTCCATGGATTCGCCTGCTGTCACCGCGTTGCCCTCACATCCGCTGCCGTGCCCTCGCTCCCCATCATCCGGCAGACCGTTGCCGCCGGGCCCGCCAGGGGCCGCCGTCGTCATCCGGTCCGTGCGCCACGAGGCCGCGAGGGCGCCGGGACGGGGCAGTGACGGGGCCCCGGCCCGGGGCCGGAGCACCGTCACCGCGGACGCCGTCGCGGCGCCGGTCCGTGAACTCGGGCCTGAGCCCGGGACTCAGCCGCCGCCGTAGGTGGACTGGGTGACCGCGAAGACGTTGCGTCCGCCCGCGGTCTCCTGCAGCGACCACAGCAGGTCGGGCTCGGTGGCGTCCTCCCAGTACGAGAGGCTCTCGCCGCCGCCCACCCAGGCGAAGGTCGAGGGGCCGGCGGTCGGGGTCCAGTAGTAGAGCTTCTTCTGCCCCGAGGAGTTGAACCACCAGCGGCCGTTGTGGGAGGCCACGCCGTTGAGGTTGTACCAGGGCAGTTGGAGGGCCTGGCCGGCGGTCGTCGTCGCGGCGAACGTCGTCGCCCCGGAGTCGAAGGGGAAGCGGACGGCCCTCGGCGGGCGGTTGGGGTAGTCGACGCAGTTCGCCTGGCAGGTGTACTCCGTCATCACCATCGACTTGCTGACCCGGTCGAGGGAGATCGACGACCAGACCAGTTTGGGTCCGGTGGCGGCCTGCGCGGTGACCGTGCCGATCTGGGGCAGCACGTACGCGTAGTTGTGGGCGTAGTAGACGGAGCCGGACTGGCGGCCGATCTGGTCGGCGGTGCCGCCGGTGTCGGTGTTGAGGATCTTGCGCATGTCGAAGACGCGCATGCCGCGGCCGGTGTCGGCGACGTAGAGGTAGTCGCCGTACCAGGAGACGCCGCCGGCGTGGATCGGGATGTCCTTGAAGTCCGGCGCGGCCGCGGTTCCGGTCGGCTCCACCAGGAGGATCTTGCGGTACTTGTTGGGGTAGGTGGCGTCCCAGTCGGCCAGGGTGATCCGGCTGCGCTGCTGGGCGCCGTCGCAGCCGTCCTTGGTGTACCAGCTCACCAGCACGAGCTGGTGGCCGTCGTAGTTGCCGCTGTTCGCCGTCCCCACGGCGTCCCGGCTCGTGGTGATGCCCTGGGGGAAGCTCTGGCAGTCGGAGTTGTCGCCGTCGTCGAACCGGAAGCCGGTGGACAGGCCGGCCACGGAGAAGGACGCGGGGAGCGGCTGCCGGTCGTGGTTCGCGTTCTCCATCACCGTGTGCACGGCGGAGGTCCCCAGCGTCGTGGCGAGCGCCGAGTTGAGGGTGTCGTACTGGTGGTAGTCCGAGGTGAGGGTGTAGTCGGAAGCGGTCAGGGCCGTCGGCGCCGCAGCGGCCGCCGCCGGCGAGGCGCCGGCGATCGTGCCGGTGACGAGCAGTCCGGCCGCGAGCAGCGCTCGTGCCGCTGTTCTGACTTGACGGAACATCAAGGTGAGCCCTCCGTGTGAAATGGATCAACGGGGTCACACACGGTAGGGCGCGTTGAGCATGTCCGCAACACCCCGAGGAGGGCCGGCGCGGACCCCGGAACAGCCGCCGGCGCGGGCCGGAGCCGATACGGCGCCCGGCCCTTCGGCCCGGCCGCCGGCGCCCTCTCCCCGGGTGCGCGCACGGCGAAGGCCCGGGGCTGCTCGGGTTCTAACGGGCCCCGGGCCTTCGTGGTGCGCGCGGTCAGGCCGGCAGTGCGGCCTCGATCGCGGTGATCAGCTCCGGCGCCTCCGGGTCGACCGGGGGGCGCAGGCGCGCGACGACGGTGCCGTCCGGGGAGATCAGGAACTTCTCGAAGTTCCAGGAGACGTCCCCGGCCTCGCCGGACGCGTCGGCGACCCCGGTGAGCTTGGCGTACAGCGGGTGGCGGTCCTCGCCGTTGACGTCGATCTTCTCGAACAGCGGGAAGGTCACGCCGTAGGTGGTGGAGCAGAAGGTGCGGATCTCCTCGGCGCTGCCCGGCTCCTGCCCGGCGAACTGGTTGCAGGGGAAGCCCAGCACGGTGAACCCGCGCCCGGCGTACCGCTGCTGGAGCCGCTCCAGGCCCTCGTACTGCGGGGTCAGGCCGCACCGGGAGGCGACGTTGACGATGAGCAGCGCCTTGCCCTTGTGGTCGGCCAGCGAGGTGGCCGCGCCGTCGAGGGTGCGAAGCGGGATGTCGTACAGGCTCACGGGAGTGGTCCTTTCGGGGAGTCGTCGGGCCGGGCCTCTTCCGGGGCCACGGTAGCGGCCGTGACCTGATCAACCGCGGTCGGCGTGCCGGTGTTCCGGGTGCGGGGGCGCGTGGGGGCGCACGGAGCGGCTCGTCCGCCCCCGCACGACCGGTGCGCGCGAGCGGCCGCGGCGCGTTCGGAGCGGGTCGGCCGCGGGTCGAGCGCGCGTTCAGAGCGCCAGCGGCCTGACGGCCGTCGGGGCGTGCTCCGGGAGGGTGGCCGTCTCCTCGAACTCGTTGACCTTGTCGATGTCGGCGGCGGCCATCGAGATGTTGGTGACCCGCTCCAGGATCGCCTCGACCACCACCGGGACGCGGAACTCCGCGGCCAGCTTCTTGGCCTCCTCGAACGCGGGCAGCAGGTCCTGCGGCTCGGTGACCCGGATCGCCTTGCAGCCCAGGCCCTCGACGACCTTGACGTGGTCGACGCCGTAGCCGCCCAGCTCCGGGGAGTTGACGTTCTCGAACTCCAGGTTGACCTGGTAGTCGATGTCGAAGTTGCGCTGCGCCTGGCGGATCAGGCCCAGGTAGGAGTTGTTCACCAGCACGTGGACGTACGGGATGCGGTGCTGGGCGCCGACCGCCAGCTCCTCGATCATGAACTGGAAGTCGTAGTCGCCGGAGAGCGCGACGACCTGGCCCCCGGGGTCGGCGGTGGCGACGCCCAGCGCGGCCGGGACGGTCCAGCCGAGCGGGCCGGCCTGGCCGCAGTTGATCCAGTGCCGCGGCCGGTAGACGTGCAGCAGCTGCGCGCCGGCGATCTGGGACAGGCCGATGGTGGTGACGTAGCGGGTCTCCGGGCCGAAGGCCCTGTTCATCTCCTCGTACACGCGCTGCGGCTTGAGCGGCACGTCGTCGAAGTGGGTGCGGCGCTGGAGCAGGGCCTTGCGCTCCTGGGTGGAGGAGGCCCAGGCGCCGCGGTCCTTGAGGGTGCCGGCGGCCCGCAGCTCGCGCGCCACCTCGACGAACAGTTCCAGCGCGGCCTTGGCGTCGGAGGCGATGCCGAGGTCCGGGGCGAAGATCCGGCCGAGCTGGGTGGGCTCGATGTCGACGTGGACGAAGGTGCGGCCCGCGGTGTAGACGTCCAGGCCGCCGGTGTGGCGGTTGGCCCAGCGGTTGCCGATGCCGAGGACGAAGTCGGAGGCGAGGAAGTTCTCGTTGCCGTAGCGGTGCGAGGTCTGCAGGCCGACCATGCCGGCGTTCAGCCGGTGGTCGTCCGGGACGATGCCCCAGCCCATCAGGGTCGGGACCACCGGGACGCCGGTGAGCTCGGCGAACTCCAGCAGCAGCTCGCAGGCGTCGGCGTTGATGACGCCGCCGCCGGCGACGATCAGCGGGCGCTCGGACCGCTGGAGCAGCGCGACGGCCTTCTCGATCTGGGTGCGGTTGGCGGCCGGCTTGTAGACCGGCAGCGGCTGGTAGGCCTCCGGGTCGAAGTCGATCTCGGTGAGCTGGACGTCGATCGGCAGGTCGATCAGGACCGGGCCGGGGCGGCCGGAGCGCATCAGGTGGAAGGCCTGCTGGAACACGCCGGGGACCTGCGCGGCCTCCAGCACGGTGGTGGCGGCCTTGGTGACCGGCCGCGCGATGGAGGCGATGTCGACGGCCTGGAAGTCCTCCTTGTGCAGCCGGGCGACGGGGGCCTGGCCGGTGATGCAGAGGATCGGGACGGAGTCGGCGATCGCCGAGTACAGGCCGGTGATCATGTCGGTGCCCGCCGGGCCGGAGGTGCCGATGCAGACCCCGATGTTGCCGGCCTCGGCGCGGGTGTAGCCCTCGGCCATGTGGGAGGCGCCCTCGACGTGCCGGGCCAGCGTGTGCCCGATCCCGCCGGAGGCCTTGAGCGCGGCGTAGAACGGGTTGATGGCTGCGCCCGGCACGCCGAACGCGACCTCGACGCCTTCGAGCTTGAGGATCTCCACGGCCGCGCGGGCGGCTGTCATACGAGGCATCGGATCTCTCCTGCTTCGGCCCGCAGTGGCTCGGAGGGCTCATCTCTCGAATTCCACCATACGGAAGAACGGTTTCTGTATGTGGAAACACGGTAGGGCGGGGTCCGTCGGGGCGTCAAGAGGAGTTCAACAGAATGTGGAGGCCCCGGACGGGGTCGGCGGCGGGGCGGCGGTGGGCCAGCGGTGGGGCGTCGGCGGGGCGGGAAACGGGCCGGGAGCAGGGCCGCGCAGCGCGGCCGGACCGATGGGGATTCGCACGCCCGAACGGCAGTCGCGCTGGTGTGCCCGGGGAAGCGGACGCTCCGCGCCGGGAAGCGCAGCCGGTGTGCAGTGGCCGTGAAGGGACGGTGCCGGTCGTTGGCCCGCCCCGCCGCGCTGGGTACCGTCGGTGGCACGCCGGGCCCGTGATGTCCAACTGAGGCCGTGGCAGGGGGGTTTGGGAGCGCCGCGGAGCGGGGGAACTCCGCCGGTGGCCCCGTCCAGGACCAGCGTGCCCGGTCCGCCGCACCCGAGCGAGGGACGCACCCCCCTGGCCGCACCGACCCGACACCCGCCGCCGCGCTCTGGTCCGCCCGGACCCGCGGCCGTACCGCTGTCGCCGCCCCCGGAGCGGTCCCTTCCCCCTTCTTCCTCGTGCTCCCCGCCCTTGCAACGGCGCGCCCGCTGCGGCGGGCGCGCGGAAGGAACGTCCCCATGCGCTGCTGCACCCCTGCCCGGTCCCTGGTGGTGACCGGGTGAACCCGCCGCCCCACCGGAGCGACAGCCCGCCGGGCCGCCTCCGCAAGCACGGCCCGCCGGGCCGGCCCCGCACCCCGGCCGCCGTCCTGCGCGCCGTCCCCTGGCGCCATGACCTGCCGGCCTCGCTGGTGGTGTTCCTGGTCGCCCTCCCGCTCTGCGTCGGCGTCGCCGTCGCCTCCGGCGTCCCGGCCGAACTCGGGCTGGTCACCGGGATCGTCGGCGGCCTGGTCGCCGGCCTGCTGCCCGGCAGCAGCCTCCAGGTCAGCGGTCCCGCCGCCGGACTGACCGTCCTGGTCGCCGACGCCGTCCAGCGCTTCGGCGCCGGCGCGCTCGGCCTGCTGGTGCTCGCCACCGGCCTGCTCCAGCTGGCGATGGGCGCCCTGCGGCTCGGCCGCTGGTTCCGGGCGATGTCCGCCTCGGTGGTGCACGGCATGCTGGCCGGCATCGGACTGACCCTGGTGTTCGGCCAGCTCTACGCGCTCGCCGACCGCCGCGCCCCCGCCACCGGGCCGGAGAAGATCGCCGGACTGCCCGCCCTGCTGGGCGACGTGCTGACCGCCGCGGCCAACCCGAGCGCGGTCGCCCTCGGCCTCGGCACCCTGCTGGTCCTGGTCGGCTGGAAGTACCTGCCGGAGCGCGCCGCCCGGGCCGTCCCCGCCCCGCTGGCCGCCGTCGGCCTGGCCGCCGCCGTCACCGCGGTCGTCGACCTGCCGGTGGCCCGGATCCGGGTGGCCGGACTGTTCGACGTGGTGCACCTGCCCGACCGCGAGTCGCTGACCGCCCTGGCCGGCACCGCCGGGCTCGGCACGGTCGTCGCCTTCACCCTGATCGCCTCCGCCGAGACGCTGTTCAGCGCCGCCGCCGTCGACCGGATGCATCACGGCCCGCGCACCCACTACGACCGCGAACTCACCGCCCAGGGCGTCGGCAACACCGTCTGCGGCCTGCTCGGCGCGCTGCCGATGACCGCCGTGATCGTGCGCAGCGCCACCAACGTCCAGGCCGGCGCGCGCACCAAGGCCTCGCGGGTGCTGCACGGCGGCTGGCTGCTGCTGTTCACCGCGCTGCTGCCCGGCGCGCTCGGGCTGGTGCCGCTCACCGCGCTGGCCGCCGTCCTGGTGCACGCCGGCGCTAAGCTGGTGCCGCTGCGCCGGATCGTCGCGCTCTGCCGCGGGCACCTGGGCGAGGCGCTGGTGCTGGTGGTGACGGCGGCCGCGATCATCGCCACCGACCTGTTCGAGGGGGTGCTGATCGGCGTCGGCCTGGCGGTGGCCAAGTCCGCCTGGCAGACCTCGCACCTGCAGATCGCGGTGGAGGAGCAGCCGCAGCCGACCGGGGAGGCGCTGCACCGGGTGCGGCTGAGCGGCAACGCCACCTTCCTGCGGCTGCCCCGGCTGCTGGACACCCTGGAGCGGCTGCCGGCGGACCGGCCGGTGGAGCTGGACTGGTCCGGGCTGCGCCACCTGGACCACGCCTGCACGGTGGCGCTGGTCTCCTGGGCCGCCCAGCACCGGGCCCGCTCCACCGCGCCGCTGGCGGTCGACCCGCCGCTGCCGAGCGTCGCCTGAGGTCGGACACGCCCTAGCCTGGTGGCGGGGGGGGGGGGGGCCCGCCCCCCGAACCCGGGGGGGCCGACCCACGGGCGGCCAGCCCGGTTAGCCGCCGTTTAAGTGTACCCC
>NZ_JBHXTL010000080.1:0-26786 GCF_042677365.1 Kitasatospora sp. NPDC127116 | reverse complement strand
CACCTCGTTTGTGGTTTGCTGTTGGGGTTGTTTTTTTTTTAAAACTCCCCCCCCCGCGGGGGGGGGGGGGGGGGGGCCGCCCCCCCCCCGCCACCAGTGTCGTCCAGCACAAGGAGCGCAGAGCCGTGATCGCAGCCTTTTCGGTGACCCCGCTGGGGATCGGCGAGGACGTGGGGGAGGCGGTGGCCGCCGCCGTCCGGGTGGTGCGGGAGAGCGGTCTCCCGAACCGCACGGACGCGATGTTCACCAGCATCGAGGGGGAGTGGGACGAGGTGATGCCGGTGATCAGGGCGGCGATCGAGGCGGTGAAGGCGTACGGCAACCGGGTGAGCACGGTCATCAAGATCGACGACCGGGCCGGGGTCACCGACGGCCTCACCGCCAAGGTCGCCTCGGTCGAGCGGCACCTGGCCGCTGGGAGCCCGTCGGACCGCTGATGGCCGATGGACCGTCAGATGGGCTTTGCTAGACGGTAGTTGGTGCTGGCAAGCCGGTCAGACCGTCGACGTCGGCCGGATCGCCGGTTCGGCCGCGACGGCCGGCGGCCGGCGGGTGAGCAGCCGGTCCAGGGCGTACGGGCCGGAGCCGAGCGTCGCGATGGCCAGGAAGGCCCAGCAGAACAGCACCGAGGCCTCGCCCCCGTTCTGCAGGGGCAGCAGGGCGTGCTCCTGGTGGACGGTGAAGTAGGCGTAGGCCATCGAGCCGGAGCAGAGCAGGGCGGCCACCCTGGTGCCGGCGCCGAGCAGCACCAGGGCGCCGCCGACCAGCTGGATCAGCGCGGCCCACCAGCCGGGCCACTGGCCGAGCGGGACGGTGCCGCCGCCCTTGGCGCCGCCGAGCACGCCGAACAGCGAGGCGGCGCCGTGGCAGGCGAAGAGCAGGCCGACGACGATCCGAAAGGCCGTCAGCACGACGGGTCTGGCGGCGTCGGCGGTCTGCCGGGGGTGGTTGGGGCGGTGTGCGGGCATGCGAAACGCCTCCTGTGGGGGAAGGAGGTGGATGGGAGCGGTAAGGGTAGCCTTGGTCTAGTCCACTTGGCAATGCTCCGTCAGAGATCAGGTCTGGACCAATAGTTGCTCTTTCTTGACCGCTCGGTCCAGAAAGGGCTACTGTTCCCGACATGGCGCGAACGAAGGAATTCGACCCGGACGCGGCGCTGCAGGCGGCCTTGGAGCTGTTCTGGCAGCGCGGCTACGAGGCGACGTCGATGGCCGACCTGGTCGAGCGGCTCGGCATCGCCCGGGCCAGCATCTACGCGACCTTCGGCAGCAAGCGCGAGCTGTACCTGCGGGCGCTGGAGCGCTACTGCGAGCAGAGCGACTCGGCACGGCTGCTCGACCTCTCCCGGCCCGGCCCGGCACTGCCGGCGGTCCGGGCGCTGGTCCGCCGGTACGCCGTGACGGACGAGGAGGAGGGTCGGCGCGGCTGCTTCGTCACCAACACGGCGGTGGAGCTGGCCCCGCACGACCCGGCGGCGTCCCGCCGGGTGGAGGCGAGCCTCGACCGCCTGGAGACGCTGCTCACCGCCGCCCTGGCGCGGGCCGCCGCGCAGGGCGAACTGCCCGCCGGGCGGGATCCGCGGACGCTCGCCCGGATGCTGGTCGTGCTGCTCCAGGGCATCCGGGTGGTGGGCAAGACCGCCGACGGCGCGCCCCGGGCGCGGGACGCCGCCGAGCAGGCGCTGGCGCTGCTGGACTGACGCCGGCCGGTCCGGGCCGGCGTCTTTTCCGGGGCTCATTCTTGACCGAACGGTCTTTATAGGGGGGAGGGTTTTACATGGCCGTCATCA
Source organism: Kitasatospora sp. NPDC127116 (assembly GCF_042677365.1). Taxonomy (NCBI): domain Bacteria; kingdom Bacillati; phylum Actinomycetota; class Actinomycetes; order Kitasatosporales; family Streptomycetaceae; genus Kitasatospora; species Kitasatospora sp. NPDC127116. The sequence continues at coordinate 24,997 of NZ_JBHXTL010000080.1, read as the reverse complement.
CTACCGGCCGGTACGGCTTCGCGCTGCTCGGTGTCGTCCAGGCGGTGCTGATCTTCACGATCATGATCCTGACCGTGCCGCTGCCGCTGGTGGCGCGGGAGTTCGGACTCGGCCCGTCCGGGGTGCTGCTGCTCAGCGCCGCCTACGGGCTCTCCTTCAGCTCCCTGCTGCTGCTCGGCGGCCGCCTGACGGACCGCCACGGCGGACGCCCGGTGCTCCGCGCCGGCCTGGCGCTGCTCGCCGCAGCCTCGATCGCCTGCGCCCTCGCGCCCGGCTACCCCGTCCTGCTGGCGAGCCGTTTCGTGCAGGGCGTCGGCGCCGCCCTCACCGCCCCGGCGGCGGTCGCGGTGGTCCGGGTGCTGCACCCCGAACCGGCCGCCTACCGGCGGGCGATGGCCACCTGGGGCGGTCTGTCGGTGCTCGGCGCCACCGTCGGCAGCGTGGTCTCGGGCGCGGTCGCCGCGGCGGTCTCCTGGCGCTGGCTGTTCGCGGTGCCCGTCCTGGTCGCGCTGCTCGGCCTCGTCCGTTCCGCGGCCCTGCCCGCGGCCGCCCCGGTCGGCACCCGCCCGGCGCTGGACCTGCGCGGTGCCGCCCTCGCCACCGCCGGTGTCTGCGCGGCGAGTTACGCCCTGGTGGCCTCCACCGAACACGGCTGGCGCAGCCCCGGGACGTACGGCCCGCTGGTCGCCGGGGTGCTCCTGCTGTCGGCCTTCGCCGCCGCCGAACGCCGCACCGCCGACCCGCTGCTGCCACCCGGCTTCCTCGCCGACCGGCGCCGGGCCACCGCGCTCGCGGCCGTCATGGCCACCGCCGCCGGCACCGCGCTCACCTTCGTCCTGCTGTCGCTCTACCTCCAGCAGCTGCGCGGCTGGAGCGCCGCGGCCACCTCCGCCGCCTTCCTGCCCTATGCGGCCGTCCTGCTGCTCTCCGGTCGGCTCGCCGGCCCGCTGAGCGTCCGGTACGGCCCGGTGGCGGTCACCGCCGGCGGCCTCGCCCTGGCCGCCGCCGGACTCGGCCTGCTGGCCGGGCTCGGCCCCGGCAGCGGCTACGCCCTCGGACTGCTGCCCGGACTGCTCCTGCTGCCCGCCGGCGCCGCCGCGGCCTTCGCCGGTGCGACCGTGCTCGCCACCGGCGGGGTGCCGCCCGAGCACACCGGACTGGCCGCGGGAGTGTTCAACACGGCCATGGAGCTCGGCCCCACCGCCGGACTGGCCGCCCTGATGGCGCTCGCCGCCACCCGCCCGAGCGTGGTCGGCGGCTACGCCGCGGCCTTCGCGGCGGCCGCCGTCGGGCTGGCGCTCACCGCCGTCGCGGTCGCCGCACTGCCCCGGACCATCGGACCCATCAGCCCCAGCAGCTCCACCAGCTCCACCGCAACCGAACGCACCGACCGCATCAAGGAGTTCACCTCATGACCACGCGTTTCGCCGACAAGTCCGTCCTGGTCACCGGCGCCGGCAGCGGCATCGGCCGGGCCATCGCGCTCGCCTTCGCCCGCGAGGGCGCCCGGGTCGCGGTCGCCGGCCGCGGCGCGGGCCCGCTCGCCGGGACCGTCGAGCTGATCGAGCGGGCCGGCGGCAAGGCGGTCGCGCTCACCGGCGACGTGACGAACGCCCAGGACGCCGCCCGGCTGGTCCGGGAGGCCGTCGAGCGGTTCGGCGGCCTGGACGTCGCCGTCAACAACGCCGGAGTGTTCGGCGCCGCCGGCCCGGTCGCCGACATCGACGAGGCGCAGTGGCAGCGGGTGATCGGCGTCAACGTCACCGGAACCCTGCTCGCCATGCAGGCGCAGATCGCCCACATGCGGGCCCACGGCGGCGGCGCGATCGTCAACGTCTCGTCCAACCTCGGTGCCCACAAGCGGATCGCGGGCGTCGGCGCCTACGCCGCCAGCAAGGCCGCGGTCACCGTGCTGACCCGGGCGGCCGCCCTCGACCACATCGCCGAGGGCGTGCGGATCAACACCGTCAGCCCCGGCGCGGTGGACACCCCGATGTCCTCCCGGCCGGGCGAGGACGCCGAGGCCAAGGCCGAGCGGATGAGGGCCGAGGTCCCGGTCGGCCGGGTCGGCGCGACGGAAGAGGTGGCCGCCGCGGTGCTGTACCTGGCCTCCGACGAGGCGGGGTACACCGTCGGCAGCGACCTGGTGCTGGACGGCGGCTCCTCCGCCTGACCCGCCCCTCCGCCGGGCAGTCCATCCGCCCCTCCGCCCGGCAACCTCCTCCGCCTGACCGCCGGCTACTCGCCCAGCCACTCCCCGGGCAGCACCCCGTAGAGCGCGTCCAGCGCCTGCGGGGTGCGGGCGCGGGCCGCCACCCAGGCCTCCTCGGCCACCCCGACCAGCACCTCCGGGCCCTGGTACCAGCGGAAGTTGCGGCCGAGCGCGGGCAACTCCACGAGACCGTCCGGCAGTTCGTCCTCCAATTCGAGGAAGTCGGTCAGCTCGTGCTCCTCCAGCAGCTTCTCCGTCATCGCCATCGCCGCGGCCGCCGTGGAGAAGCGCTCCTCCCAGGGCTCCCACCGCTCCTGTGACTTGTCCGCCAGGTCGAGCCGGCCCACCGTCGGCGGGTCCTCCCGGTCGAGGGCGTCCAGCGGCACGCCCCAGTGCGCGCAGCCCTGGTTCTCCGCCCGGTACACCAGCGCGCCGTCCAGCACGTGCAGCTCGTCCGGCGTCAGCAGCACGTCCTGGCTGCTGGTCAGGTCCGCCCGGCGGCCGAACAGCCGGTACGCCTCGCGCAGCGCCACCGGCAGCCGCAGGCCCAGCCGCAGCTCGGCCGCGTCCAGCTCCTCGTCCGTGAAGCCGTCGGCCGGCCCCAGGGGCTCGCCCCAGTAGGCGGCGAAGCCCCTGACGAGCGCCCAGGCACCCGCGCGGGAGCGCACACTTTCGGCCATTGCCGCCGGGATGTCGAATTCCGTTTCGTCCACCCGCGCACCGTACGCCACCCCTCCGACAGCGCGGTGAACCGCTCGACAGCCCGCCCGCCGCCGCTGCGCAGCCCCTCCGCAGCCCGTCCGGGCACGACCGGCCGGATCTGACGCGAACGCGTAATCCCGGCGACACCCGTTGATCACCACGGGGTTTCCACGCCGTCGTTCGGGCAAGACACGGTTTCGGCCGGAACCGACATCACGAAAGGCGGACGCGCGAAAGATGCCGACCGCACCGCACACCGGGCCCCTCCCGGGCCGCCGCTCCCCACGGGGAGGGCGCTGGGGCGAACACGGGCTTGCCTGGGCCTTCCTGCTGCCCTCCCTGGTGGTCTTCGTCCTCTTCATCGGCTACCCGCTGGGCCGGACCGTCTACCTCAGCGGGCACGCCAACGACCTCTTCGGCGCGCCCTCCCGCTACGTGGGGACGAAGCACTACACCGACCTGTTCGCCTCGGCGGACTTCGGCCGCACCCTGACGACCACGGCCCTGTTCACCCTGCTCACCGTGGTGCCCGGGGTGCTCGGCGCGCTGGCGCTGGTGCTGCTCCTGGAGAACCGGATCCGCGGCGTGCGGCTGCTGCGCTCGGCGTTCGCGCTGCCCTTCGCGTTCTCGGTGGCCAGCGCCTCGGTGGTCTTCGCGGTGTTCTTCAACCCCGCCAGCGGGGTGCTCAACGGCCTGCTCTCGCACGTCGGCCTCGGCCCGGTCGGCTGGCTGACCGACTCCCGGTACGCGCTGCTCTCGGTGGCCGTCACCACGGTGTGGATGAACCTCGGCTACAACGTGCTGGTGCTCTCCGCGGGCATCGGCTCGATCCCGGGGGAGGTCCTGGAGGCGGCCCGCATCGACGGCGCCTCCGGCCTGCGGCTGGCCCGCTCGATCACCGTCCCGATGCTCGGACCGAACCTGTTCTTCCTGACCGTTGTCTCCACCGTCCACGCGCTCCAGAGCTTCGGCCAGATCCACATCCTCACCAAGGGCGGGCCGGACGGCTCCACCCGGACCCTCGTCTACTCCGTCTACGAGAAGGCCTTCGCCTACGGCTCCAGCGACTTCGGCACCGCGAGCGCCCAGGCCGTGGTGCTGCTCGTGGTCGTCCTCGCCTGCACGGCCGTCCAGTTCGGCGTCCTGGAGCGGAAGGTGCACTACGCATGACCACCCTGACCACCGAGACCGAGACCGGGGCGCGGGCCGAGGCGCCCCGCCCGCGCGCCCGCGCCCTCGCCGGGCGCTCCCCGCGCGACCTGCTCGGCCGCGCCGCCGTCTACCTGCTGCTCGCCGTCGCGGTCGTCACCGTGGCCTTCCCGGTCTACTACGCGATCGCCGGCGCCTTCATGGGCCCGTCCGAACTCTCCTCCTACCCGCCGGCCCTGGTGCCGCACTCGGTCACCGGACGGAACTTCTCCGGCGCCGTGGAGGCCATCCCGCTGGCCCGCCAGTACGCCAACTCGGCGATCGTGGCGACCGTCATCACGCTCGCCCAGCTGTTCACCTCGGTGCTCGCCGCGTACGCGTTCGTGTTCCTGCCGATGAAGGCCCGGGCCGTGGTGTTCGGGGTGTTCCTGGCCACGCTGATGGTCCCGTGGGAGGCCATCATCATCCCCAACTACCTGACGCTGTCCGGCTGGGGGCTCGGCAACACCTACTTCGGCCTGGTGCTGCCCTTCCTGGCCTCCGGCTTCGGCACCTTCATGCTGCGCCAGGCCTTCCGCCAGCTGCCCGGCGAACTGCGCGACGCGGCCCGGATCGACGGGACCGGCCACTGGCGGTTCCTGTGGCGGATCGTCGTCCCGCTCAACAAGCCTGCCCTCGCGGCGCTGTCGATCTACGTCTTCCTGTCGGCCTGGAACCAGTACTTCTGGCCGCTGATCATCACCCGCACGGCGAACATGCAGACCCTCCAGATCGGTCTGACCTCGCTGCGCGACTCCGAGATGGCCGATCCCGGGCTGATCCTGGCCGGTGTCGTGCTCTCCCTGCTGCCCACCCTCGCCCTGGTGGTCTTCGGCCAGCGCTTCATCGTCCGCGGCCTCACCGCGGGCGCCGTCCGCTGACCGGGTGTCCCGTCCACGTCCCCCGCTTTCCCGGATAGAGAGAGAACCCTCGTGAAGAAGAGTGCGCGCGCGCTCGCGGCCCTGCTGGTGGCCGGCCTTTCCCTGACCGCCTGCAGCTCCAGCGGCTCCGGTTCCGGCTCCGGAGGCTCCTCCGACGCCGGAGCGCCCGGCGCCCAGGCGCTCGACCAGGCCTCCGGTGTCACCACCGTGGAGTTCTGGCACTCGATGACCGGCAAGAACGCCGACGTGCTGAACGGGCTGGTCGGCCAGTTCAACGCCGCCCACCAGGGCAAGGTCGAGGTCAAGGCGCAGTTCCAGGGCAAGTACGACGAGCTGGTCACCAAGTACAAGGCCGCCGTGCAGCAGAAGGGCACCCCCGCCCTGGCACAGGTCTACGACATCGGCACCCGGTTCATGATCGACTCCAAGCAGACCGTCCCGGCCCAGGCCTTCGCCGACAAGGACGGCTACTCGCTGGACGACCTCGACGCCAACATCCGCAACTACTACTCGGTCGGCGGCAAGCTCCAGTCGATGCCGTTCAACTCCTCGATGCCGCTGCTCTACCTGAACAGCGACGCCTTCAAGGAGGCCGGCCTCGACCCGGCGCAGGCGCCCAAGGACCTCAACGAGCTGGGCGAGCTGGCCAAGAAGCTGACGAAGAAGGACGCCGACGGCAAGACCGTCCGGTACGGCTTCGGCGCCGCCATCTACGGCTGGTTCGTGGAGCAGCTGCTCGCCGAGTCCGGCGCCATGTACTGCGACAACGACAACGGCCGCGGCAACAAGGCGGGCAAGGTCGTCTTCGACTCCGCCCAGGGCGCCCGGATCGTCCAGTGGTGGGCCGACCTGGTCAAGGGCGGCTACGCGGCCAACACCGGCCGCACCACCGACGACGCCCAGGCCGCGTTCAAGGCCGGCACGGTCGCGATGCACCTGGAGTCCACCGGCGTGCTGCGCGGCTACACCGAGGCCGCGAAGTTCGGCGTCGGCACCGCGGCCTTCCCCAAGGTCGACGCCGCCGACCAGGGCGGCCCGGTGATCGGCGGCGCCTCGCTGTGGATCAGCGGCCCCGGCCACTCGGACGCCGAGAAGCGCGCCGCCTGGGAGTTCGAGAAGTTCGTCTCCGCCCCCGAGCAGCAGGCCGTCTGGCACACCGGCACCGGCTACTTCCCGGTCAACACCAAGTCCCTGGACGACCCCAAGGACAAGGAGTGGGTGGCCAAGTACCCGCAGTTCCAGACCGCGATCGACCAGCTGAAGGCCACCAAGCCGACCCCGGCCACGGCCGGCTGCCTGCTCGGCGTGATGCCGCAGGCCCGCAAGGGCGTGGAGACCGCGATCGAGCAGGCCATCGCGGGCACCAAGCCGGCCCAGCAGGCCCTGGCCGACGCCGCGAAGGAGCTCCAGCCGGCGATCGAGAGCTACAACAGCTCGGTCGGCTGAACCGCCCCGGCCGAACGACGGAGAGGCCGCGGACGAACCGCCGCGGTCGAACGCCGGAGCCGCCGCGGCTGACCTTCGGAACCGCTGCGGCCGAACGCCGGCACGACGACGGCCCGCCCCGCGCACCGCGCGCAGGGCGGGCCGCCGCCGTCGGGGCCGCCGCTACGCCGTGTCCGCCTCGGAGAAGAGGAAGATCCCGGCCAGGATCAGCGCGGCCCCGCCGTACTGCCAGGCGTCGATGCGCTCGCCCAGCAGCAGCACCGCGAAGGCGAGCCCGAACACCGGGATGATGTTCAGCAGCACGCCCGCCGTGGTGACCGGGGTCCGGGTCACGGCGCGGTTGTACATCAGGAACGCGCCCGCCAGCCCGCCGCCGCAGACCCCGGCCGCGACCAGCCAGTGCAGCGGGCCGGCCCCGCCGCTGGTCAGGTCGCCGCCCAGCAGCCACTGACCGGCGATCAGCGGCACGGTGAACAGCAGCCCGAAGCCGAACTGGTAGGCCGTGGCGACCAGCGGATCGGTGTCCCGGACGATCCGTCCGGTGAGGATGGTGGCCGCCGCGGCCGCCACCGTGCCGAGCAGGACGAGGAGGTCCCCCGTACCGAGCCCGAACACGGCGTGGCTGCCGCCCAGCGCCGCGATGCCCACCGCACCCAGTACCACGCCGCCGACGGCGCGCGGCGTGGGTGCCCGGCGGCCGGCCAGCGCGGCCAGCGCGACCACGAAGCAGGCCTCCGAGCCGCGCAGGACGGAGGCCTGGGTCGCGTCGATGTGCGCCATCCCCAGCCCGATCGCCCCGTACCCGACCATCGGCTCGAACAGCCCGAGGAGGGCGAGCCGCCGCAGCTGGTCGCGCGGCGGGCGCCGGTGGCCCCGGCGGAGCAGGAGGGCCCAGGGCAGGGCGGCGGCGGTGACCAGGGAGACGGCGAGCACCGTCACGACCGGGAGCCCGCGCAGGGCGTACTTCTCCGCGGTGGTCCACAGGCCCCAGATCGCCGAGGCCCCGATCAGGGTCAGCGTTCCGCCCGGGTGGCGGACGGCGTTGCCGATCACGCCGGTCGCGGAGCTCCGGGAGCGGGTCGGGACGGCGGAGTCCGGTCGGCACGGGGTGGGTTCGGTGACCATGGGCCGGTGGGTTCCCTTCGGCGTCGGGCGGTCGGTCCTCGGTGCTCGGTCGTTTCAGTGCTCGGCGCTCGTCGGACCGGTCGGCTCCCCGGGCACTGCCGCAGGGTCAGTCCGTGCTGCTCCGGGGCGGGTAGGTGTGGGTGATGCCCCACGGGTCGGTCACGGTCCCGTCGCCGTTCAGGTAGCCCGGGCCGATCGGCACCTTGCCGTGGCCGCCGGGGATGTCGAGCACGTACGTCGGCTGGCACATGCCCGAGACCCGGCCGCGCAGCCAGCGGACGAGCGCCTGCCCCTCCGCGATGGTGGTGCGGAAGTGGCTGGTGCCGACGGCGAGGTCGCCGTGGTGCAGGTAGTACGGCTTGACCCGGTTCACGATCAGGGTGCGGAACAGGTCCTCCAGCGCCTCGGGGGTGTCGTTGACCCCCTTGAGCAGCACCGTCTGGCTGACCAGCGGGATGCCGGAGCCGGCCAGCAGCCGCAGTGCGCGACGGGCGCCGGGGCCGATCTCCTGGCTGTGGTTGGTGTGCACGACGACCCAGACCGGGGTGTCCAGGGTGAGCGCCCCGACCAGTTCCTCGGTCACCCGGTCCGGATCCACCACCGGCACCCGGGTGTGGAAGCGGATCACCTTGACGTGCTCGATGGCGTCGAGCGCCGCCAGGATCGGCCGCAGCCGGCTCGGGGACATGATCAGCGGGTCGCCCCCGGTGAAGATCACCTCCCAGATCTCCGGGTGACTGCGGATGTAGTCCAGAGCGGTGGCGAGCTGGCCCTCCTTCAGCATGGAGTCGCCGGGGCCGACCACCTCCCGGCGGAAGCAGAACCGGCAGTACACGGGGCACACCAGCACCGGCTTGAGCAGGACCCGGTCCGGGTAGCGGTGGGTGATGCCCTTGACGGGGGTGAAGGGGTCGTCGCCGATCGGGTCCTCCCGCTCCTCCGGCAGGGAGATCAATTCCTGTCCGGTGGGCACGAACTGACGGGCGATCGGGTCGTCGGGCCCGACGATCCGGTCGCGCATGGCGGGGGTGATGCTCAGGGCGTACTTCTTGGCGACGTCGGTGATCGTCGCGAATTCTTCCTCGGGGACGAGTTGCTGTGCGAGCAGTTCCTTGGGCGTGCGAATCGGGCGCGGGGCGACCATGTCTTCAGCTCCTGGGGAAACCGATGAAGATCGTTCGGCGGACGGTGCCGCGTCGCGTTTCGACGGACACCGAAATTCCCGCGAGCGACATCATCACGGGATTTGAGGAGGGCTTCGGAAATCGATTCGGCGGTGAAAACCAAGAAGGCCGACGAACGACGACGCTAGTCCGGTGGCATAAACGCGTCAAGTTTTGATTGTGACAATATCCGGGAGGCCGCGTCACCGGATGTTAACGGTCCGCGTACGGGCGCCGCGGAGCGGTGCGCTAGGCGGAGAGCGCCTCGCCGCTCTCCGGGGGCGCGCACGCGGCGGCCAGTTCGTCCATGGACAGGTCGAGCGCGAAGGCCAGTGCCGCGATGGTGAAGAAGGACGGCGTCGGCGCCCGGCCGGTCTCGATCTTCCGCAGCGTCTCGGCCGAGACGCCGGCCGCCGCGGCCACCTCGACCATGCTGCGCTCGCCGCGCGCCTCGCGCAGCAGCGCCCCGAAGCGCTCGCCGCGCTCGCGCTCCCACGGGGTCAGCGGAGTCCTCACCATGCCGACGAGTCTACGGCCCCCTCGCCGCCCGGCGTCCATGCCCCGCGACCGTGATACAAATACCGGTATAAGAATTGGATCCAGGGGAGAGAAGCACCATGGTCGAACTCAAGTCGGACGCCGGGCTGGCCGCGATGCGCGAGGCCGGACGGGTGGTCGCGCAGGCGCTGGCGGCCGTCCGGGAGCAGGCGGCGCCCGGCGTGAGCCTGCTGGAGCTGGACGAGGTGGCGCGGGGCGTGCTCAAGGCCGCCGGGGCCGCCTCGCCGTTCCTCGGCTACCGCCCGTCCTTCGCGCCCGTTCCGTTCCCGGCCGTCATCTGCGCCTCGGTGAACGACGCCGTGGTGCACGGCATCCCGAACGGCTACCGGCTGCGCGACGGCGACCTGGTGAGCATCGACTGCGGCGCCCTCCTGGACGGCTGGGCCGGGGACTCGGCGGTCAGCTTCACCGTCGGCACCGCCCGCCCCGAGGACACCGCCCTGATCGAGACCACCCGGCGCGCCCTGGAAGCGGGCATCGCCGCCGCCGTGGTCGGCAACCGGACCGGGGACATCGCCCACGCCATCGGCACCGTCGCCCGCGCCGGCCGCTACGGCCTGCTGGACGGCTACGGCGGGCACGGCATCGGCCGCCGGATGCACGAGGACCCGCACGTGGCCAACGAGGGCCGCCCGGGGCGGGGTTACCCGCTGCGCCCCGGCCTGGTGCTGGCGATCGAGCCGATGCTGCTGGCCGGCGGGCGCGACGACCACCGCACCGATCCGGACGGCTGGACCCTGCGCACCGTCGACGGCAGCCGCGCCGCCCACGTCGAGCACACCGTCGCCATCACCGAGGACGGTCCGCGCATTCTCACCCTGCTCTGATCCGACAAGATCCACATGGCACGCCCTAAGCTCGGGGTCCATGACCAAAGGCGTGATGTTCGATTTCTCCGGCACCCTCTTCGGCGTCGTCTCCACCGCCGAGTGGCTGGCGGCCCACACCGCCGCCACCGGCCTCGTCCTGCCGGCCCGGGAGGAGGCCGAACTGGTGGCCCGGCTGGAGGAGTTCGGTGCCCTGCCCGGCGGGGTGCCGCCGCGGCGGATCCGGCCGGAGGTCCAGCCGGCGTGGGACACCCGGGACTTGACCCCCGAGCTGCACCGGGCCGCGTACACAGCGCTGACCCGCGACGCCGAGCCGCCCGCCGCCCTCGACGTGGACGCCCTCTACGAGTCCCACTGGGCGCCCGCGAACTGGCGGCCGTACCCGGACACCGCCGCCGTGCTGCGCGAGCTGCGCCGCCGGGGCGTGCCGGTCGCGGTGGTGAGCAACATCGGCTGGGACCTGCGGCCGGTCTTCCGCGCGTACGGTCTGGCGGAGCTGGTCGACGTCTACGTGCTGTCGTACGAGGTCGGCGCGCAGAAGCCCGATCCGGTGATCTTCGAGACCGCCTGCGAGCGGCTCGGGCTCGCCCCGGCCGACGTCCTGATGGTCGGCGACGACCGCACCTGCGACGGCGGTGCGACCGCGCTCGGCTGCGGCTTCCACCCCGTCGAGCACCTGCCCGTCGACCGGCGCCCGGACGCCCTCACGCCGGTGCTGGACGTCCTGACCGGGTGATCCCGGAGGCCGGACCCGACGGGGTGACGGCCTGACGGCATGACGGGGGTGACGCAGGACACGAGGTGGCGCGCCCGCGGCCCGGAGTAGCGTGCGGGCATGAGTGATCAGGACTTCACCACACGCATCACCGTCCGCGGGTACGAGACCGACTCCCAGGGTCACCTCAACCAGGCGGTCTACCTCCAGTACGCCGAGCACGCCCGCTGGGAGTACCTCCGGGCGGCCGGGATCCGCCAGGCGGACCTGGTCGCCGAGGGGGTCGGCCCGGTCGTCCTGGAGACCACGGTCAAGTACCTGCGGGAGCTGCGCGCGGGAGACTCGGTGGAGGTGGGCTGCTCGTTCACCTGGCGGGAGGGCAAGACCTTCCAGCTGGTGCAGCGGCTGGTCCGCGAGGACGGCGTGCTGGCCGCCGAGATCACCGGCGTCGGCGGCATCCTCGACCTGACGGAGCGCAGGCTGGTCGCCGACCCGCGCGAGCCGCTGCGCGCCCTGGCCGCCGACCCGGGCCTGCTCGGCCTCTGAGCGAACAGGCCCGGCGAACCCGGTCCGGCGAACCCGGCCCGGCGAAACCGGCCCCGCCCACCGCCCCCACCCTCCACGGCTGGAGACCGCGACCGACGGCGGTCTCCACCCCGTCCCCGGGGGATTTCCCCACCCCCGACCGGCCCGCTGCCCGGATGGGACCAAGTCCCGTACCGCAGCAGACTCTTGGGCATGACGAAGCCCACCCGCACCATCACCGCCGCGGTCACCGCGGCCGCCGCCCTCGCCGTGACCGCGCTGAGCGCCCTGCCCGCCGGCGCGACCGGCACCGCACCGTCCGGAAGGGACGGCCTGGCCTGGGCCGCCTGTCCGGACGCCCCGGCCGACAGCCCCCAGCGCTGCGCCGAGGTCGCCGTCCCGCTGGACTACGCCGACCCGAACGGCCCCCGCATCACCCTCGCCGTCTCCCGGATCACCGCCGCCGATCCAGGCCTGCGCCGCGGCGTGCTGCTGGCCGTCCCCGGCGGACCGGGCGGCTCCAGCCTCGACCTCGTCCACGGCATGGCGGGGCACCTGCCGCAGTCCGTCCGGGACCGCTACGACGTGGTCGGCTTCGACCCGCGCGGCGTCGGCCGTTCCACCCCGGTCAGCTGCGGACTGGACACCGCCGACCTGTCGATGGTCAAGGTGCGTCCCTGGCCGGCCGCCGACGGCTCGATCGACGGGAACCTGGCCACCGCCCGCCGCGTCGCCGAGACCTGCGCGCGCAACGGCGGCCCGGTGCTGCGCAGCATCTCCACCGCCAACGAGGCCCGCGACATCGACAGTGTCCGCCGCGCCCTCGGCGAGCGCCGCCTCTCCCTGTGGGGCGTCTCGTACGGCACCTACGCGGGCGCGGTCTACGCCACCATGTTCCCCGAGCGCACCGACCGGATCGTGCTGGACAGCAACGACGACCCGGACCCGACCCGGGTCGGGCGCGGCTGGCTGGACAACTACGGCCGGGGCGTGGAGGACCGCTTCCCCGACTTCGCCGCCTGGGCGTCGGCCCCGGACAACCCGGACCGGGTCGCGGACACCCCCGAGGAGGTCCGCCCGCTCTTCCTCGACCTCGCCGCCCGCCTCGACCGGGCCCCGCTGCCCTGGGAGGGCGCCAACCCGGCGGAGCTGAACGGCAACGTGCTGCGCGAGACCCTGCTGGAGAGCATGTACGCGGACGCGAAGTTCCCGGTCCTCGCCCGGCTGATGCTGGCCGGTCTCGGCCGTGCTCCGCTGCCCGCCGCGCCCAAGCCGGGCGAGCGGGAGCTGCGGGCGGTGCAGAACACCCTCGCCGTCTCGGTCGGCACCCTCTGCAACGACGTCAAGTGGCCCACCGACCCGGCGAGCTACGCCAAGGCCGTCACCGCGGACCGCGCCGCCCGTCCGCTCACCGCCGGCCTGCCGGTGAACGTGATGCCCTGTGCCTTCTGGCCGTTCGCGCCCGCCGAGCCGCCGGTGCGGGTGACCGACCGCGGCCCGGCCAACGTGCTGCTCACGCAGAACCTGCGCGACCCCGCGACGCCGTACGCCGGTGCGCTCAAGCTGCGGGCGGCCTTCGGGGACCGGGCGCGGATGGTCGCGGTGGACTCGGGCGGCCACGACGTGTACCGGGCCAACGGGAACGCCTGCGGCGACCAGGTGGTGACGGACTACCTGGTCACCGGCCGCCGCCCGGCCCGGGACGTCTTCTGCCCGGCGGGCTGAGCGGGGGCGGGAGGTGGCGCGCGGGGGCAACGGGTCGTGGACGAACGGCCCTTGTTCCTGCGTGCACGCCCGTTCGGCCCTCGGGAATGAGTCGAATCCGTCGCGATTTTGTGACAATCCTTCACCGGCACCCGCCCCCCACGGCCTGTTGACGGCCGTAATGTTCGATCTATGTCACCGAAGAGCCGCATACCCGCCGCCTCGGACCCGGGCGACACCTGGGTGCCGCGCCCGAGGCGCCGCGAGACCCCGCTCGGCATCCTGGGCCACGCGGCCACCTTCCTCGGCGCCAGCGTGCTGGGCGGCATCCTGCTGGCGGGCCTGATCCTCCCGGCGGCCGGGGCGGTCGGACTCGGGGCGAAGAACGGCGCCGAGGGCTTCGAGAGCATCCCCGACGACTTCAAGACCCCGCCGCTGAGCCAGGCGACCCAGATCTTCGACGCCAACGGCGGCCTGATCGCCAAGGTGTACGAGCGCGACCGGACCGTCATACCCGCCGACCAGATGTCCCCGCTGATCCGTACGGCGCAGGTCGACATCGAGGACGCCCGGTTCTACGAGCACGGCGCCGTCGACCTCAAGGGCATCCTGCGCGCGATCACCAAGAACGCGGAGAGCGGAGCCGCCGTCCAGGGCGCCTCCACCCTGACCCAGCAGTACGTGAAGAACGTCAACGTCGAGAAGGCCGGGGACGACCCGGACGCGGTGCGCGAGGCGCAGCGCAAGACGCTCGGCCGCAAGATCCAGGAACTCCGGTACGCCATCAAGCTGGAGGAGGACCTGACCAAGGAGCAGATCCTCACCAACTACCTCAACATCACCTTCTACGGCCACCAGGCGTACGGCATCCAGGCCGCCTCCCAGCGCTACTTCGGCAAGGACGCCAAGGACCTCGTCCTGCCCGAGGCGGCGATGCTCGCCGGGCTGGTGCAGAACCCGTCCCAGTACGACCCGAAGCTGCACCCGGTGGCCGCCCAGAAGCGCCGCGACACCGTCATCGACAAGATGGTGGAGAACAAGCACATCACCGCGGAGCAGGCCAGGGAGGCGAAGGCCGCCCCGCTCGGCCTCAACTACAAGGACCCGCGCAACGGTTGCATCACCGCCCAGGCCGGGATGGGCTTCTTCTGCGACTACGTGCGCCACGTGGTCAAGCAGGACCCGGCGTTCGGCAAGAGCGCGGCGGAGCGCAAGAAGCTGTGGGACACCGGCGGCCTGAACATCTACACCACGATGGACCCGGACAAGCAGGCCGCCGCCCAGAACGCCGTCTCCACCAAGGTGTACGTCACCGACCCGGTCTCGGCCGCGATGACGATGGTCGAGCCCGGCAGCGGCAAGATCCTGGCGATGGCGCAGACCCGCCCGTACGGCCTGGCCAAGGAGAAGAACGAGACCGTCGTCAACTACAACGTGGACGCGGCGATGGGCGGCGGCATCGGCTTCCAGCCCGGCTCCAACTTCAAGCCGATCGTGGCCGCCGCCGCCCTGGAGGCCGGGCTGTCGTCCACCCAGCGGTACGACTCGCCCAACCGGATGGACTGGCCGACGATGCGGACCTGCGACGGCACCTGGAAGAACCTCAGCAAGGGGAAGAAGGAGGGCACCATCCCCAACGAGAGCACCTCCGAGGTCGGCCCGTACGAGCTCAAGCAGGCCATGGCGCTCTCCGTGAACACCTACTTCGTGCAGATGGAGCAGGAGATCGGCCTCTGCGCCGTCAAGCAGATGGCCAACAAGCTGGGCATGGAGGGCAAGGCCGACGGCTCGGCGCTGCAGGAGGTGCCGGCGCTCGGCCTCGGCACCCAGGAGGTCAGCCCGCTGACCATGGCCAACGTGTACGCGACCTTCGCCGCCCGGGGCACCTACTGCGCGCCGATGGCGATCAACCGGATCACCACGGTGGGCGGCGCCGACGTCCCGGTGCCCCAGGCCCGGTGCACCCCGGCGATGTCCGAGGACACCGCCGACGTGATCAACAGCGTGCTGCTCGGGGTGACCGAGAAGGGCGGCACCGCGCGGGACCTCGGCCTGGACGACCGCCGCCAGATCGCCGGCAAGACCGGGACGACGGACGAGAAGAAGTCGGCCTGGTTCACCGGCTACACGGGCAACCTGGCGGGCTCGGTCTGGCTGGGCAGCCCCGGTACCAAGGTGCCGATGCGCAACATCAGGATCGGGGGCAAGTACCAGGCCGAGGTCTTCGGCGCCACCGGCCCCGGCCCGATCTGGCAGCAGGCGATGAGCGACGCGGTGCGGAACATGCCGGAGAAGGACTTCACCACCGTCTACATCCCGGACCCGGTGCGGCGGGACACCAACTGCCCCACCCCCGGCGGCACGCCGGGCACGGCCAGCTGCACCGTCGCCCCCGCCACCGGCGGCCCGGGGAACACCGGCAGGCCGCGCGGGGGCACCCCGACCCCCGGCCGCACCGGGCCCTTCGCCCCGCCCGGCACCGCGGACCCCGAGGACCGGTGAGCCGCCCGGCCCCGCACGAGTACCCGTACTCGTGCGGGGCCGCGGCGCGCGGGCGGACGGGGGTTCCGCCGTGCGTCCGGGCGGCGGCAGGCCGTCAGGCCGTCGGGGCGGTGGCGCCGGGCTCGGTGGCGCCGGGTTCGGTGGGCCGGAGCGGCGAACCGTCCAGGAGCGCCCGGGCCGGGCGCACCGCGCCGACCGGTTCGCCGTGTCCGAGGACGGGGACGACGGCCAGTTCGGCGAGGGTGTCGTCGGTGTCCACCGGGACGCCGAGCCGTCGCAGCGCGGCGGCCAGCACCACGGGACGGGCCCGGGTGGAGCCGTCCGCGATCTTGAGCGCGACGGCGGAGCCGTCGGGGAGCGCCAGGGCGTAGACCCCTTCCGCGCCGTCCTTGGCGACCGAGCCGGGAAGCGCGCGCATCAGGCGGGTCACGTCCCGACCGGTCCCGCCGACGTATTCGGCGTGCTGGTTCATCGCCCGGGCGACCCGCCGCTCCGGGGACCCGGCGGGGCCCGTCGCCAGCGCGGCGAAGGCCCGGGCCAGGCCGCGGTAGCCGATGGCGAACAGGGGGGCTCCGCAGCCGTCCACGCCGGTCGCGGCGACCTTCTCGCCGGCCAGGTCCTCGACGGTGTCGAGCAGGGCCCGCTGCAGGGGATGGCCGGGGTCGAGGTAGGTGGCCGTGTCCCAGCCGTTGGCGACGCAGGTGGCGAGCATCGCGGCGTGCTTGCCCGAGCAGTTCATCGTCAGCGGAGTGGGGCCGCCGCCGGCCGCCAGGTGGTCCCGCAGGGCGGCTTCCCCGATGGGCAGCGCGGCCGTGCACCGCAGAGCGCCGGTGTCGAGGCCGGCGCCCCCGAGGATCTCGCGGACGCCGTCGAGGTGGAAGGCCTCGCCGGAGTGGCTGGCGCAGGCCAGGGCCAGCAGTTCGCCGTCCAGGTCGAGTCCGGCACGCAGCATGCCGAGGGCCTGGAGCGGCTTGTTGGACGACCGGGGGTACATCGGGCGGTCGGTCTCGCCGACGCTCAGCACCGTCCGCCCGTCAGGACCGAGCGCGAGGACCGTCCCGTGGTGCACCGACTCCAGGAAGTCACCTCGCCACACCTCCGCCACCATCGCGTGCACAGCGCATTCCCCTCTCCTCGGCCCCACGGCCGAAAGGACGACTCGAAGTGTCAACAGTTATCACTTTAACGTGGTCCGCGCCGATGCCCCCGCCGGGTGCTGACATACTCGGACGCGGCCCTGTGCCACCGTCGGCCGCCGACGCCACGGCGCTCCGGCCCATCACCCCGGGCACACCCCCCGACCTGGCCGGACGACAGCGGCGGCCAGTCCCGAACGGACGGACACCACCCATGCCAGAGACCCTCCGGCGCGGCCTGGCGGGCCAGCTCGTGGGCACGCTCCGCGAGCGCGTCCTCACCGGCGAGATCCCGTCCGGAACGCGGATCAACGAGGTGGAGGTCGCCCGCGAGCTGGGCATCAGCAGGGGACCGCTGCGCGAGGCCATCCGGCAGCTCGTCAGCGAGGGCCTGCTCGTGCACGTGCCCAACAAGGGCGCCGTCGTCTTCGAGGCCGGCCCGCGGGAGGTCGAGGCGCTGTTCGAGCTGCGGTCCGCGCTGGAGACCGCCGCCGCGCGCCTGGCCGCCGAGCGGCGCGACCGCAAGGACGTCACGGCCCTGCGCCGGGCGTGCGAACAGTCGAGGAAGCTGATGACCGGGGGCCGCCGGTTCGTCCACCGCAGCAGTCTCGACTTCCACCAGGCGCTGCTCGACGCGGCCCGCAGCCCCCGGATCGCCGAACAGGTGGAGCGCGTGCACCAGCAGATCGCGGTGCTCCGCAGCCGGCACAACGTGCCGGCCTCGCACACCGAGGCCTCGATAACCGACCACGAGCACCTCGCGGAGGCCGTCGCCGAGGGCCGGGCCGACCGCGCCGCCGAGATGATGGCCCGCCACCTCGACCGGGTCCGGGAGCAGATGATCGCGCACATGACGGAGCAGTGACGCCCAGCTGACCAGCTGCCCGCGGGCGACGGGCGACGGGCGACGGGCGACGGCCTCGGGCCGGTCGGGCTACCGCGCCGCGACCGGCTCCCCGCTGTCCTGGTCGAGGTTGAACACCCGCCGGTAGGAGTCGGTCACCACGGTGATCTGCTCCCGCCCGGTCCAGCTCGCCTCCACCAGCCGGGCGTCGCCCTGGTCCCTGCCGACGTCCGCCAGTGACCAGCGCCGGGCCGACCAGCCCTCACCGCTCTCCAGCAGCACCTGCCAGTGCTCGCCCGACTCCGGCCCGGTGGCGTACGAGCGGTGCACCACCACCAGGGCGCGCTCGGCCCCGGCCGGGGCGTCCTCCCGGCTGCGGGTCTCGGCCGCCGACACCTTGTGCGCGGCCACCACGCCGAGCAGGAACACCACCCCGGCGGTCACCGTGACGGCCCGGGTGGCCGTCCGCACCGCGGCCCGCAGATCGCCGAGCCAGGCGGCCGCGATCAGCGCCGCCAGCGCGCCGCCGAGCAGCAGCTCCGGCCGGTTGAACAGGTCGGCCACCAGCATCCGCCCGCCCGACCGGCTCTCCCACTGCCCCTCGGTGTAGAGCAGCACGGCGGCCAGCCCGCCGGCCGCCAGCAACCGGACCAGGACGCGCCTGGACCGGGACGTGCGTCGGTTCGTCGTCCTCCGGTTCATCGACCCTCCGCCCCCGTTCCCCGTTCCCCCGTGGTCGCGGTCACAGCTCGGCGAGCAGCTTCCGGCCCTCCGGCCAGTCGCCCAGTCCGGAGTCGGAGTTGAGGTGCCCGTACGCGCCCGGCTCGACGTACCGGGCGCCCCAGGCGGCGGCGAACGCGCGGGCCCGCTCGGGGGAGACCCACGGGTCGTCGGTCGAGGAGACCACCACGGCCGGGAACGGCAAGGGCTCCAGCGCCACCGGGCGGAAGCCCACCAGCTCCGGGACCTCGGCGGTGTCGACGTCCGCCGGGGCCACCAGCAGCGCGCCCCGGACGGCGGCGGTCCGCCCGGCGGCGGCGGTGGCCGCCCAGTGGGCCGCCGTGACGCAGCCCAGGCTGTGGGCGACCAGTACCACCGGGCCCCGGGCGGCGGCCGCGGCCACCGCCGCGTCCACCCGGGCCACCCAGTCCGTCCGGTCCGGGTGGTCCCAGTCCGCCTGTTCGACCCGGCGGAAGGAGTCCGGCTCGGCCGCCTCCCAGCGGGTCTGCCAGTGCTCGGGGCCGGAGTTCTGGTAGCCGGGGAGGACGAGGTAGGTGGTGCGGTCGGGCATGGGCTTCTCCGGGAGGGGGACGGTCGCGGGCAGCAGGAGTCTAGGACCCGGGCCGCCGGCCTCCGCAGCCGGGCGTCCCACCGGCGCGCACTCCCCGCAACCGGCGCGCGCACGTCCGTATGCGCCGTTGCGCGCCCGGTGCGCCCCGTTGCCAACGGTGACCCCGGTACGGGAGGTTGGACCGGGCCCGGGCCGGCTGCCACCGCCCGGCGCCCGTACCCGACCTGAGGCTCGACCACGTGGAGGGATGTCGGCGATGACATCGAAGATCCTGCTCGTCACCGGGGACGCCGCCGAGTCACTGGAGGTTTTCTACCCGTACCAGCGGCTGCGCGAGGAGGGCTACCAGGTCGACATCGCGGCCCCGACGAAGAAGCGCCTCCAGTTCGTGGTGCACGACTTCGTCGAGGGGTTCGACACCTACACCGAGAAGCCCGGCTACACCTGGCCCGCCGACGTGGCCCTCGCCGACGTCGACCCGGCCGACTACGTGGCCCTGGTCATCCCCGGCGGCCGCGCCCCCGAGTACCTGCGCAACGACCCGGACGTGCAGCGGATCGCGCAGCACTTCTTCGCCGAGGACAAGCCCGTCGCCCAGATCTGCCACGGCCCGCTGATCACCGCCGCCGCCGGCGTGCTGAACGGCCGCCGCACCTCGGCCTACCCGGCGCTGGCCCCGGACATCAAGGCGGCGGGCGCCGAGTTCGTGGACGGCGAGGCCGTGGTGGACGGCACGGTCGTCTCGGCCCGCGCCTGGCCCGACCACCCGGGCTGGCTGCGCGCCTTCGTCGAGGTCCTGCGCACCAAGGCGCCGCTCGCCTGACGCGCGCCCCGGAGCCGTTCCCGCCGGCGTTCCCGGAGTCGCACCCCGAGCCGTACCCGGAGCCGTACCCCGAGCCGTCTCGGGGTACGGCTCCGGGGCCGTTCCGGGTTCGCTCCGGGTCGGACCCCGCCCCCAGGCCGAGGACCGGTGGCGGAAGCCGTGACAGAGTGTCAGAAGTCGGGGCCCGCGCTCCGGTTGACGACTCTGCCACGACCCAGACCAGGGAGGCCGGCATGATCGCCGCCCCGACCGTTCCGTCCACCGCCCGGACCGCGCCGACCACCGGGCGCCGCCGGCCGATCCTCCGCACCGCCGTCGCGGCCGCCGTCGGCGCGGGCCTGCTGGTCGCGCTCGCCCCCGCCGCCGTCGCCCGGCCCGCCGCCGGTCCGGCCGCCGCCGGGTGCGGAGGCCCGCACGGCTCCGCCGCCGTCCGCGCCGGCGCCGTCGCGACCCCCGAGGGCCGCGCCGACTGGGAGGCCGCCGACGCCGCCCTCGCCGGGATGACCGACCCCGGCTACGCGACCTCCGCCCTCGCCGCCGTCCGCCAGGACGGCCGGGTGGTCTGGCGCAACGCCACCGGCGTCGCCGAACTCGCCACCGGCGCGCCCGCCGACCCCCGGGGCTCCTTCCGGATCGGCAGCGCCACCAAGCCCTTCGTCGCCACCACGCTGCTCCAACTGGTCGGCGAGCACCGGCTGGACCTCGACGACCGCCTGGAGTGCCTGCTGCCGGGCGTCGTCCCCAACAGCACCGCGATCACCGTCCGGCAACTGCTCAACCACACCAGCGGCGTCGCCGACTACACCCAGGACCAGGCCTTCGACTTCCGGCGGCCGCAGTGGCTCGACGGCGGCCGCTTCCGGCACTACGGCCTCCAGGACCTGGTGGACATCGCCAACCGGTACCCGTCCGCCTTCCCGCCCGGCCAGGACTGGCAGTACTCCAACACCAACTACATCCTGATCGGGATGATCATCGAGAAGCTCACCGGCCACAGCTGGAACGAGGAGGTGACCCGCCGGATCATCCGCCCGCTCGGCCTCACCGGCACCCGGATGCCCGGCGACTCGCCCCTCCTCCCCGGCCGGTACGCCCACGGCTACTACAAGGCCGACACCGGCCCGGTGGACGTCACCCTGTTCAACCCCTCGATGGCCGGCCCCTCCGGCGCCGGCGTCTCCACCACGGCCGACCTGACCGCCTTCCTCGACGCCCTGCTCGGCGGCCGCTTGCTGCGCCCGGCCGAACTCGCCGCCATGCAGCAGACCACCGCCAACGGAGAGGGCCGCAGCTACGGCCTCGGCCTGCAGCGCCTGGACACCCCCTGCGGCTCCTTCTGGGGCCACGCCGGCGGCATCCCCGGCTACAGCACGATGATGCTCGGCTCGGCGGACGGCAGGCGCGAGTTCGCCGCGAACGCCACCGTCTACGACGCCCCGGACGACGCCGCCAACGCCGCCTGGAACAAGGTGATCGAGACCGCGCTGTGCGGAGCCCGGCCGGCGGCCGCCGGAACCGACCTCGCCCGCACGGCGCCCTGACCGACCCCCTACGCTGACCGGCGGGCGAACGGCCCACCGTCACCAGGAGGACGAGACATGGCAGAGCCGCTGATCGCCGCCGTCGGGGGCAGGGTGCCCGCCGTCGACCCGGGCGCCTTCGTGGCGCCGAACGCCGTCGTGGTCGGGGACGTGACCGTCGCCGCCGGCGCCGGTGTCTGGTACGGCGCGGTGCTGCGCGGCGACGCCGAGTCGATCAGCGTCGGCGCGGGCAGCAACATCCAGGACAACTGCACCCTGCACGCCGACCCCGGCTTCCCGCTGGTGGTCGGCGAGCGGATCTCGGTCGGCCACAACGCCGTGCTGCACGGCTGCACCGTCGAGGACGACGTGCTGGTGGGCATGAACGCCACCGTGCTCAACGGCGCCCGGATCGGCACCGGCTCGCTGGTCGCGGCCGGCGCGGTGGTGCCGCAGGGCATGGTCGTCCCGCCCGGCTCGCTGGTCGCCGGCGTCCCGGCCAGGGTCCGCCGGGAGCTGACCGAGGACGAGAAGGCGGGCATCAGGGCCAACGGCGCCGGCTACCAGCTGCTCGCCGAGGCCCACCGGGAGATATGAGGCCCACCGGGAGACACCGGGCCCGCGCTAGGCGGTGGTCATCGCGGCCGCCGCCGGTTCCGTCGCCACGGGGGCGGGCCGGCGGCGGTCGACCACCCAGGCGAGCACCGCGATCAGCGTCCCCGCGGCGGCCAGGACCGCGCCGACCAGCGTCGGCGCGGTCCAGCCGAGCCCGGCGTCCAGCGCCAGCCCGCCGAAGTACGCGCCCTGGGCGTTGGCCAGGTTGAAGGCGCCCTGGACCGTCGCCGAGGCGAGGGTCGGCGCGCTGCGCGCCTTCCGGAGCACCAGGGTCTGCACGGCCGGCACGATCGCGAAGCCGAACAGCCCGATCAGCACCACCGTGACGGCCGCCGACCAGCGGGCGTGCGCGGTCACCGCGAACAGCGCCAGGGTGGCGGAGAGCAGCACGAAGGCCGCGCACACGGTGGGCCGCAGCGCCCGGTCGGCGGCGAACCCGCCCAGCACGTTGCCGATCGTCATGCCGACGCCGAACAGCGCGAGCACCAGGGTCACCGAGCCGGTGGCGTACCCGGAGACGTTGGTGAGCAGCGGGGCGATGTAGCTGTAGCAGGCGAAGAAGCCGCCGCAGCCGAACACCACGGTGGCCAGCGCCAGCCAGAGCTGCCCGCTGCGGAAGGCCCGCAGCTCGTTCCGGAGCCCGGACTGGCCGGAGGAGGGCAGCGCGGGCACCAGCCGGGCGATGGCGAGCGTCCCGGCGGCCGCGATCAGCACGACCACCAGCATGGTCGCCCGCCAGCCCAGGTGCTGGCCGAGCAGGGTCGCGGCCGGGACGCCGACGATGTTGGCGACGGTCAGGCCGGAGAACATCACGGCCACCGCCCGGGCCCGGCGGTCCGGTGCGACCAGCTCCGCCGCCGCCACCGCGCCCGCCCCGAAGAAGGCGCCGTGCGGCAGTCCGGTGATCAGCCGGGCGGCGGCCAGGGTCCAGAAGTCCGGCGCCACCGCGCACAGCAGGTTGCCGGTCGCGAACAGTCCGGCCAGCGCCACCAGCACCGCCTTGCGGGGCCGCCCGGCGGCCAGCGCGGTCAGCAGCGGCGCACCGACCACCACCCCCAGGGCGTACGCCGAGATCAGCCAGCCCGCCTGCGGGATGGAGACGTGGAGGCTGTCGGCGACCTGGGGGAGCAGCCCCATGGCGGCGAACTCGGTGGTTCCGATGGCGAACGCGGTGACGGCCAGCGCGAGCAGCGCGAGAGGCAAGGGGGTGACTCCGGAGTGATGCCGACGGACCGGGGAAGCGCGCGGCGGGACGAAGGTGGCACGGTGATGGGACGAATTCGTTCGTCCGGCATCCTAATCCGGCCGGATGACGGCGCTGTGAGGTGCGTGTGACGAAAGGGGGTCGCCGACACGGCTCCCGCGCGCGAGACTGGGAGCATGTGCCGCAACATCAAGACGCTGCGACCCCCCGTCACGCCCGACGCCGACGAGGAGGACTTCCACGCCGCCGCGCTCCAGTACGTCCGCAAGGTGTCCGGGTTCCGCGCCCCCGCGGCGCACAACCGGGAGGCCTTCGACCGGGCGGTGGAGGCGGTCGCGGAGGCCACCGCCCGGCTGCTCGCGGAATTGGAGGTCCGCGGCCCGCACACGCGGGCCGCCGTGCCGGCCGAGGCCGCCGGGTAGGCAGGAGCAGGTGTGATGAAACCCGCCGAGCGCTACGCCCTCACCTTCCCCGGGACCCCGGGCACCCAGGCCCCGCAGGACGTCGTGGTGGTCACCCGCACCGACGCGAGCGGGCCGGGCGGCCACCCGGTGTACGAGGACGAGAGCGGCATCGTCCGGGCCGAGATCAGCGGCACCGGCGAGGTCCGGATGCTCGCCAGCGGCGGCCACCAGAGTCCCCACGTGCCGGTGCACGCCCACCCGCTGACCTGACCGGCGCCGCCCGGCCGCCGCCGGACCGCCGGACCGCCCGGAACCGGGAAGGGGTGAGGCCGCCCGTGGTCGGGAACAATCGCCGTATGACCACAGCGAGTTGGCAGGGCGTCGTCATCGCCGAGAGCGACGACACCGTCGTCGTCGAGGGCAACCACTACTTCCCGGCCGAGGCGGTGCGCACCGAGTACCTGCGCCCCTCGGACACCACCACGGTCTGCGGCTGGAAGGGCACCGCCGGCTACCACACCCTGGAGGTGGACGGGCGGACCAACCCGGACGCCGCCTGGTTCTACGCCGACCCCGAGCCCGGGGCCGAGCACGTGCGCGGCCGGATCGCCTTCTGGCACGGGGTGGAGGTCGCCGAGTAGGCGGCCCAGGGCCGTGCCGTGCCGTCGTCGCGAAAGGGGTACCGGGTTCCCATGGCAGTCTTCCGCAGGCCGGGCCGCTCCCGGCCGGCCCCCGAGCCCGATCTGAGCGAGCAGCTCGCCGAACTGGTCGAGGAGTCCGAGCAGCCCGTCGGCCCGGTCGCCGAGTACGCCGCGAAGCAGCGCGGCCGCGGCCGGGCCGTGGTGCTGCACACTGCCCGGCTGCTCGGCCACGGCGGGCGGGCCGCCGCCAGGGGAACGGCCAAGGGCGCCGCGTACGGCGGCCGGGCCCTGACCGAACAGCTGGTGCGGACCGCGCCCCGGATCCCGGTGCGCGACCTCGCCACCCTGCGGGCGCAGCACCCGGACGCGGCCTTCCCGGAGCAGCTGGCCGACCTGCTGGTCACCGGCGCCGTCCGGGCCTCCAGCGCGCTCGGCGCGGGCGTCGGCGCGGCGGCGATGCTGCCGGTGCCGCCCGCGATGCCGCTGGAGATCGCCGCCGAGACGCTCGCGGTGGCGGCCGTGGAGATCAAGCTGATCGCCGAGCTGCACGAGGTCTACGGCACTCCGGCGCAGGGCGGCGCCACCCAGCGGACCGGCGCCTACCTCGGCGCCTGGGCCAACCGCCGGGGGATCGACGCGAACCTGCTGGTGCGGCCCGCCGGCTTCGCCGCGCTGGCGATCAGCTCGGAGGTCCGCCAGCAGGTCCGCCGGCGGCTGACCCGCAGCTCGCTGCGCCACCTGCCGGCGGTGATACCGCTGCTGGTCGGCGCCGGCATCGGCGCGACCATGAACCGCCGCGACACCCGCCGGCTGGCCGGCGAGGTGCGGGCGGACCTGCGCGGGCGCCGCCCGGCGGACGGCGGCTACTGGGCCGAGGCCGCGCCGGTGCCGAAGGGCGGGGCGGTGGAGGCCGACGGGAAGGCTCCGTAGCGGCGAGGAGCAGGACGGCGCGCCCGGGACCGGTCCCGGGC